>JAJDAS010000215.1 GCA_029261755.1 Nitrospinia bacterium | reverse complement strand
TGATTATGACATTACTCTCAAGGTGAAAAATGGCAAATACTACCTTTACATAAAGGATTTGCATCTGCCCGCAAGTGGAGATACCTTGGAGTCGGCATATGAGCAACTTATTCACAAGAAGAACGAACTCTTCAAAGATCTCGAAGAAACGGGAAACCTGGAAGATTTACCCCAGCCTTCATCCAAATCGTCCCCCACCGAAGGATCTGTTTTAAGAAATATCGGGATATTTTCACTAAAAACATTAATTGCCGGACTAATCATTGCCGTTATGCTTGTTTTTGCAGGCAAGGAAGCTAGCAATGTTGTCAATAAGATAGAAAAAATGAAGCCTGGAAGAGAGTTGGAAAAAGAACTCTACAAGGCGGCTGAGCGCGAAATGTCTCCTTTAAAAAAAGAAAAATTAATAAAAAGCATTCGGATCCTTGTGAAACAGTATAAACCCATTGTTGACGAATTAGAGCCACTTTTTTCCTGCAATAAGATTGAAAATAAAGATGTCGAAAACCTGGCGAATAAATAAAGAGTTTACCGGAGATATTTTTTTTGTTCGATATTTTCTGGAAAATACTCCTGCACCAAGAATGTTCAGAGAATAATCCACGCTTTGTCCTTCTCATATACCACTACATCTTTTTTGTGTAGTGACACTTGAACACATTATGAATCAATATAACTCAAAAACAGAAAGATGGTGGGGTACACTTCAGCCCTGGCAGCAGTCTTTGTTGCATTGTGCAGGCGTATTTTGCTTTTACATCATTCTTTATAACCTGTATTTTTCACCCGTCCTTTTATCCGGCCGTCTACTAGCTCCCGGTGATGGGTTCTTATTTAGTATTCCCGCGTTTTATTCACCAAGAACGTTATGGTCTAACTATATGTTTGGCGGATATCCTGTTGCCGCCGAAATTCAGCATATGACCTTTTACCCACTCTCACTTTTTTTGTCTCGTTTTAACGATTCCTTCAATATCTTTATTTTATTGGCCTATATTTTATCCAGTAGTTTCACCTATGGCTATGTCTATCTTCTTACGAAATCACGTTTTGCCGGACTTATCAGCGGGATCATTTATGGCATGAGCGGTTTTATGATGGCCCACATGGGACACACTCTGATTATTCAGGCAGCGACCTGGTTGCCCTTGCTAATTTGGTCATTGGAGCAATTGCGGCGGAATTCCACTAACTTTTGGTGGCTGATTATTGGGAGTTTGGCAGTTTTTAATTGCGCCTTGGGAGGGCATCCACAGATCTCCATTTACTGTATGGGCCTTGGAGCAATCTATTGTATTTTTTCGAGTTTCAAGGCACGAAATGGTCGCGTTAAATATTATGGCATTTGTTTTTTGATGTTTGTCTTAGGAATCTGTCTTGCCGCAGTTCAACTAATCCCTACTGCTGAATTGGGTTCACTAAGCTTGCGGGCAAAGATGAGTTTTTCGGAATTCAATTCTTATTCTCTTCCACCATTACAAGCTATTGAACTATTATTTCCATATTTATTCGGCACTCATTATCCATCTTGGGGAATACCCCAATATTATGGAGGAGGCAATCTAACCGAGCTAACGGGGTATGTAGGTCTTTTGCCCTTGATGCTGTCCGTGTATGCTTTCTTGGTTTATCGCCAAATAATTTTGCACAGATCAATGGTTTTATTTTGGATGTCTATTGCTTTTTTGGCTTTTCTTCTGACCCTGGGTAATACGACTCCATTATCTGAGCTGATATACAGATATGTCCCTGTTTACAATAAATTTAGAGCGCCCGCCCGCCATTTTCTTGAATTTTCTTTTGCAGTTAGCATCCTGGCAGGCTTCGCCATAGCAGCTATAAGAAAGTTTACTGTTGAAAGGCGTTTCATTTGGGGAACTGTTTTACTGATGGCTTTGATCATGGTTTCTGCATTGTTTTCTATTTATTTTCTTCAGGGCCAGTTATTTGATTTAGCCCTCAAAAAAGGGGTGAATAAATTTAGCCTGCTTCCGTGGATTAATCCTACAATTGGAATGCCGCTGATTGTTTTCGTTGCAACTGGAATCATATTCGTTTTTTGGAGCAACCGGCCAAGCTCAAAAGTGAGGCAATTTATTTTCATACTAATTCTTGTAGCTGATTTAGCTAGTTTTAGTTGGTTTTATGAATGGCAAAGCGGGCCAAGCAAAGACTTTTTAAAGCCACCTCCTTTCGCCACTCACTATAAAAAGATTTTAAATCACCAGCGCATGCTCACCCTAAACGGCAACATGAGCTCCATCGAAGAACTTCCGCCAAATGTATCTCGAATGTGGGAAGTAGCAAATGCCAGTGGTTATTCTCCTTTAATAATAAAAAGAACCAACCAGCTATTAAATATGGCCGCAAATGGGATGACAAGATTAAATTTAAATACTGATTTAAGCCTGAATGTCATGGCCATACGCTATGTTTTTTTCCCCCAGTCATCTTTAAACAAGTTTCCTTTTGAGTTTGCTTTGTACCCCCGGGAAAAAAGCATTACTGAACAGAATTACAGGAAATTTAAGATCAACAGACCGGGGGATTTCTCAAAAATTGAAATAGTAAGCACTTTGGCCAATTCG
This sequence comes from Nitrospinia bacterium, assembly GCA_029261755.1. Lineage (GTDB taxonomy): Bacteria > Nitrospinota > Nitrospinia > JACRGO01 > JACRGO01 > JACRGO01. The sequence goes on along the minus strand of JAJDAS010000215.1, from coordinate 592 downwards.
ACAACGCTTACTGATGGTTCCGAATTTATGAAGGTTTTCATAACGGACAGGGCAGGCAAGGTTCAAACTCATCCTTTGTTTGCGGGAAGAGACTCATCCGAGTGGTGTTATGATTGTCAAGGCATTTCGGCAAACCATAAACGAGCTACTATATTTAGTAGCTTTCCGCATAACAATGGAAAAATCACATGCAACGGACATTTTTATCTGGCTTCTATCCCTTTAGCAAACAACAATATTGAAAATATAGAGCTACAATTGCCCGCCTCTGCAAAAGCAATTGTAAAAATTAAAAAAATCACTCTCAGAAATGAGCAAACCGGGAAATCTTATGATTTAACCACTTTTGACAATTCACGTTGGCAGTATTACCAAAATATCGGCAAAGCCATTGTCTATGAAAATAAGAATGCTATGCCCAGGGCTTGGTTGGTACCAGAAACCGTGACTTTAAAGCCGGATGATATACTTCACACGATTCGCGGTTTTTCTCTGCCTGATAAGCGGAACTTTGATCCTTCAAAAATAGCATTACTGGAAGAACCTTTGAACCATAAAGTAGAGCAATTTGACGAATCGGCAAAAGCTGAAA
>JAJDAS010000214.1 GCA_029261755.1 Nitrospinia bacterium | reverse complement strand
GCCCAAATAGAAACGGTTTTTCTTCAATTGACTCTATCCCGTATTTTTGCTATACATGCTATGAGTGAAAAGGAACAATACAATTTTTTATTTATAAGGAGGTTTTATGTGTAAATTCAATAAAATTGCGCTGTTATTAGTTTTATTTGGTCTCATAGGTTTTTATTCTATTAATACTTTGCCTCCAAACCTGGCTTTCTCAGAGGTTGCCCGTCTTAGGCTTAAGGGCGAAAGTGAAAGGTTGAAGAAGGGCAAAATGTATAGCGTAGCTATCATTAATGAAGCAGAGATTAAAGATATGGTAAGCCAGGTAGAAAGAATAATTTATTATATGAAAGGCAAGGATTTAAATATTAAAGACAAAAAAGCTCAGCTTGAGAAAGCTAAATCTCTTTTGAAAGTTGTTCAAGAGGAATTAAAAATAAAGGAATTAAAAAATCGAAAAGCAAAAAAGATTACTCAATCATATTTAGCGCATTCCTTAAAGAGTGAGCCTGATAAACCCCAAAATAATTCCAACCTACTTCAGGATAAGGGTGAGCTTTTGCAAGAACCCCCATTGTGGAAACCATCCCTAGAACCGGCCCAGCCTCTATTTAATCTAAAGCCTGAACAACCAAAAAGTAGAGTGGTTTATAATTATAAAGATATAAATTATGAAAAAATTAACACGTATCAGGAAAGAAGCAAAAAGCTCCTGAGTAAATTAATAGCGGATCTTCAGGAGACACTACGAAATAAATATCCATGGTATTCCCCAAAACAAATTATCGAGTCATCAAATAAAAGGAATAGTAACCCAAAGGATCGTATTCTATTTGGATTAAGAATTGAAAATAAAGGTATTGATTTTCATAAAAGACAGTGGAGATGGGACTTGTTTTCCCTCTATGGATTTGATTCTATTGATCTCTTTTGCCTTATTGGACAGGCAAACCTTGGCCCCGGCAACTATGATTTTAGGTATATAGATAAGATGATGTCTGCTATTAAAAGCAATGGATATCAGGTTGATATAAATTATGGAGCACCTACTATAAGCCGCTCACTGGAAAGAAAACATAAAATACCTAAGGCACTATCTGCCAAAACACGCTCAGATCTTTTCTGGCATAATTCTGATGGTTGGGGGGTAAATATAGAATCGGTTCACACAACAGTAAATATTTGGAATAGTGATACCATGAAGGACCTTCTGGCTTTTGATACGGCCTTTGCTAAACATATTAAAAAATCCGGGAATACCTTATTAATTGAATTGGATGCAGAACCGGAAATGACTACATATCAGGGAAATCCCGCAGGTTACAGTAATTCCGCCCAAAAGGCTTTCAGGGTCTTTTTAAAAAACAAGTATCAAAATATCCATCAGTTAAATAAGGTATGGAGAACCTCTTACAAAGACTTTAAGGCAATACACCCTATAAAGAGTCTATTTCCATCAGGAGATGAAAAATTAACCCCATTAATTTATGATTTCCAAGTATTCAGATCAAGTAGTTTTACCGACTATTTTAAGAAGAGAATCCAAGCCATACGCAAGGGCTATCCGGGAATCCCCATATCTTCCCAATCCGTAGGTTATTTTAATTATTCTCACATATTGTCGGCCTTACCTGTTGTAGACGCCGCTTCCGGCATTGATTTTGTAAACCTTGTTGATCTGGACTGGGATTTATGGGGATCTCATGACAGTGTGATTGAGGCTGGTTTCGCTCCTGATGGTGATTCCAGAATACCGGATATTTCTTCCCTATACTCCTACAGCTTGAATAGGTATGGTAAACATTTTCTTTGGTGTGATGATTACTATTGGTTAGCCTGGGAAGCAGTAAATATCGGGGATGAAACAATACTTAGATCGGTTTTGGAAAGAAATATATGGCACCAAACAGCATGGGGAAAGAGAGGATTTAATTTTTTTCAATTAGATTTCACCTGGGAGAATTGGAATGACAAATTATTAGATGAAAAAGCCAACAATGAAATTATGCGCTATGTCACAGGCGTTATCCCCGTTCTAAGAAAAAAACTGAAGAAGATAGAAAACATACTTTTTGATATAGAAATCACTAATCAAAAAATCGGCATCATCCAACCTTCTACATCGATCCTCGTTGCGACGCCTGTTTGGGGTTCGCGAGATATTGCGATCAAGGTTGCTAAAAGACTTTTAGTTAAACATCAAATACCTTTTTTTATACCTGAAGAGGCCATTATAGATGGAAGAGAGGATATAGAAAGTTTTCAGGTCTTAATCGCCCCGTATGCGACCCATGTTCCACCAGTATTAACGGAAAAATTATTGAACTGGATTAACAACGGTGGGACATTAATTTCCATCGGTCCATTTGGAGTATATGACCAATATGGAAAATTTGAGAACCATTTATTGAAGAAATTATTTGGCATTGATGACGTGAAATATCATAAACCTTCAAGTGCCTTTGGCTTATTTAATTCAAACGAAAAAGTAAATATAAAGTGGCACATGGCATCCAATGGGAAACAAATTCTAACCAAATCGTACGGAAAAGGAAAAGTAATTATCGGCCTAAGAGAGTCGTTCACAGAGTTAATGCAAGAGATATATAGTGAGACCAAAACATTAAAACTTGTCGATAGCAATATTCAGCCAAATATTTCAGATGCTAAAGTATTTTCTGATTTAGAATTGGTGCTATTAAATGATCAGAAAGGAAACGATTATATTTTTGCTATTAACCTGAATGTAAAAAAACAAATAACTCCCAAAATTTCCGTCAAAGGCAACTACCAACATATTGTCGAATTAGGCGTTGACGGAGGTGCTCCAGTCATCCCCGCTTATAGGAATCCATGGACCAGTTTTAACGCTAAATTAGACCCTGGGCATGGAATATTATTTAAACTAATCAAATAACTACAATTCAACTGAAATCTTTATCGCTGTTAGGAACCTGGAAATTCGTGAAAACTTTATTGTGGTTATACTCTACCGCAATTGGTTTTCGATATCTTAAAAATTGGCTAAACCAATTGCTAAGCATTAACTGCAACCAAAATTTGATTTTAAAAACCGAAAATCAAATTGGTTTTAGTATATGAGAAAAGAGAAAAGCAAAGACCTTATTTCCATAGGATTTTTACTTTTTCTTCTGATTATTTTTTTTGAAGCAGTTATACTAAGGGGGCATTTTTTTCATACAAATGACATTACTAACCATTCTTACCCCGCCCTTGCACTATACGCTGAAAGCTTGAAGGAATGGACTCTCCCGATATGGACGACAACTGTTGATTGTGGATTTCCTCTGATGGCAGAGGGGCAAACCGGGATGTTCTATCCTTTAAATGTCCTTCTGTTTCTGCTTTTTCCTTCTCACATTGCTTATAGTTACAGCGTAGTTTTCCACTTTTTCCTTTTAGGTCTTTTTACATTTATATATGCAAGAACCATTTGTCTCAGCCGGGTTGCCGCCCTTACCGCAGCAATAGTCCTTACATTCAGTGGTTATTTTATAACCAGTTTGGATTATAGAAGCATGTTGCAGTCAGCAGTTTGGCTACCGTTAATGTTCTTATTCATTGAGATGGGTTTTAAGAAAAGTCAGATGGTATGGGGCTTGTTGGTAGGTTCTGTCTTGGCAGTCCAATTCCTGGGCGGACATCCTCAATTTACATTGTATTCACTATTAGGTTCCTCCTTATATTTTATTTTTCGCCTTACCCTGGATACTCGACAGCATCAGGATCAAAAAAGATTTTATAAGATTGTTCTACTCTTTATTTTTTGTGTTTGTTTAGGGTTAGGAATCGCCGCTGTACAATTAATTCCATCCTACGAACTTACTTTATACTCTCAGCGATCGAGTGGAGTAAGCATAGATTATGCTACTCAAGGTTCTTTTCCATATTCACGCTTTATCGCCTTTATTTTCCCTTACATATTTTCCAATGATTATCGTTTTTGGGAATTTTGTCCATATGTAGGTATCTTCCCTCTGATTTTATCTTTATTATCAATCCTGGTTGTGAGGGATAAGTATGTCTCTTTTTTTTCCATCTTACTTTTAATATCTTTGTTGTTGAGTCTTGGGGAAAGCGCTCCGTTACCATTATATAATTTCCTGCATTACATTCCGCCCTTTGATTACTTCAGGTTTGTTTCGAGATTTTTATTTCTTGCTTCTTTCTCTCTTGCTATTTTAGCCGGCATTGGCTTCGACTTCTTACTTACAAAGTTAAAGGAAGACGGGCGAGAGTTGGAGCGGAAGATCACGCTAGTATTAAAGCTAGGTATCGTTGGCTTTATCATTTTCCTGCTTGGGAGTCTTATTTTATCGATTAGTCAGGATTATTTTCATACTTATTCAAATGCCGTCGTCATCACAAAATTAATCAATAAAATAAGTATTTTCAATTCATGGATTTATTTACCTTTATTCAATATCCTGCTTGCCTTGTCCATGCTTTATCTATGGAAGAGGAAAATAGATCCAGTTATATTTCAAAATTTGGGGATATTGATCATTATTGTAGACCTGCTTACTTTCGGCATAAGTTACAACCCAACCATCCCCGCGAAAGATATCGTAAGCAAACCTCAAACGGCGTCTTTTTTAGAAAGCAGAAAAGAGAATGTCCCGAGTAGGATTTTTATCCATGCCAATGAGTTCGTAGGTATAGACGGGGAAGATAGAGAATTACTGCAAGGAAACACGATCATGCCCTTCAGCTCTTCCTCCGGCATATTGAGCATGCATGGTTATTTCGCCATATTGATTGAACGTTATCATGATGTGCTGGATTTCATCAAAGAAGGTACGAAGAATTCTTTAAACAAAGGCAACTCAACCTTTTCCCAAGGCACTTTAAATCTACTTAACCTGTTAAACGCCAAATATATATTAACGCCGTATCAATTAGATAATGTGGGTCACAAGCTTGTCTATGACGGAGAAGTTAGAGTTTATGAAAATGAGGGGGTTTTACCAAAGGCATTTGTCGTCTCAACGGCAAAGATAATTCCCATGGAACAAGAAATTCTCAAAGAGATGAAGAGTAAAGAGTTTAACCCTGAAGAATATATAATCCTGGAGAAAAGACCTCTTATTCTTAAAGAAAAACCAAGTGTAACCCTGGGTTCCACAGTAAATATAACGGAATATTCTTCCCATATTGTAAACATGGATGCAAATTTAACAGATAGCGGTTTTTTGTTTTTGAGTGATGTTTATTATCCGGGCTGGAAGGTATTTATAGATGGAAAAGAAGGGGAAATTTATAGGGCAAACTATATTTTCCGTGCTGTATACTTAGATAAGGGGCAACATAGAATCGAATTTCAATACGATCCCTTATCTTTCAAGATTGGGCTGCTTATAAGCGTTACTTGCATTATTTTCACCATTTGCTTAATTATCTCCATGTCATTGAAAAAC
>JAJDAS010000213.1 GCA_029261755.1 Nitrospinia bacterium | reverse complement strand
GACCATGTAAGTATCGAGGCCAAAATTTGCAGCAATGTTGCCCATCAGGATAATAGCGGTAAGAAATGAGTAAAGACCAAAACCCTCAGGACCTAATACTCTGGAAACTACAACCACTAGTGCCAGTTGGGATCCAACATTCAATGCTCTCGATCCAAAAATAAAAACGGAATCGCGAAAGATTGTTTTATAGATGTTGTTTGTTGAAATCAAAGGAAGGTTCTACTTTTTTGAGAAACTGCAGGATTGCCTACTCAGCTCGAATTAGATTTTTTGGGAATGTTGCGTAGAGTAAGCTTGACATGGCGTTAAAGAACCGGCTGAAGTGGCGCTAATGAAGAATAAAACAATGGGTAGGAAATTAGAAAACAATTCTTCTCTTTTTTCTAACCTTGGAACTTTGCATATCACTTTGAAAGCTTTTGGAAAATACTAAACGCAATGACTATGTACAGCATCAATAAAATTACATAAAAGGATTTCCATGACAATATACCTTCTTTACCGTTGACCACATTATTCAAAAACTTCGTTAATTGGTGAGGTTGAAGTATGACATTCTCTTTAGGAAAAACAAAATGTTCCATTGTAATTTTGGAACTGCCACCCCGGGAATACTCATCTAAAATATAATCCTTTAGGAAAAAATCCAAGATCCAAACACCAAAATAAATTAATACAAGCAGTATAATTATAAAAAGTCGATTTTGTCTGGTTTTTAATTTGTTCACTTTTTTCAGGGAAATAATGACATTTTTCTAATAAGAGAACAATTACATGTTAAGCAAAATATATTAGATGTGTGGGATATATTCCCCAATTGGCACGGTAATATCTAAAGATAATAAAGTGGAATTAAGTAATTGAAAACTGAAACCCCATTCAAAAAAATCATAAATACAATGATCAACTTGATGGGAAAATCCTTGTTGTTAGTAAACCTCGCGCTAAAGCCTTTAATGCCTAGCACAAACAAACAAGAAATAGCCGAGATGGACGGGAAAAGATATCTCCCTTGTGCATAAAACAACGTTGTAATACTTTCCGAATTTAAATAAAAGTTTTTACTAGCTTCATCATAAAATATAACACCAAAATTAAATAACAATAAAACTATCAAGAAAAGTACTACTTTAACCTCATTTTTCTTAACCGAATTTTTGTCCTTTATTTTTTCTTTCAAAATATAAAAAAGCCCAATAATAGATAAAACAGAAATTCCAAATAGAAAAAAATACCAACCAATACTCATTTTGTAAACCATAAAACCATAAGTAAGCCAAAAGCTTACAAATAAAATAGCCGTTTCTTTAAAATATAAGAAAGGATTTTGTAAACCAATCATCATAAAACCAAGGATCATTTCCAGATAATTCAGAATTTGTCCATATATTTTATTTAAAATATCGTTGGAAAATAAATTAAAAAATGAAAGACAAATAAAGCTTGCCAAAAGGAAGAAGGATAGTATCTTCACAATTTTTTGATATTTGCTTCCCATTAGCCGCTTAAGGAAAGGAAGGCCAAAGATAATAAATATAAATGGTAAAGCTATTAAAATTGTTTCCTTTGTAAACCAACCGGCCACCATTAGCGCCATCACCAAGAAGCAATAATGCCATCGTGGGCCATAGTTAATACCTAAAATGCAAATCAAAACAATTGCCGTTATAATTAAATTTGCAAGGTTATGAGGGTTAACTGTAGCAGTCATATAGGAAAATTGCGGCAAAAATCCCGCAAAAGAGACCGCGGCCAGGGAATACAGCATTTCATCTATGCCAAATATTTCTTTAGCTATCATGTAAATAAAAAAAACACTACCTAATCCGAATATCATGGACAAGAAACGCATAAAATAAATTTGACTTTCAAATTTTTCTATTTTGAAAAGTTTTACTAAATAGGAATTAATAAAATAAAAAAAAGGAGGGTATTTTTTGTTAGCCAACGGAGAAATATTACCGTCCGTCATCTGAGCGCCTATAAAATCAAAATTATTGGCTTGCATGGAATTCCGAATACGTTTTTGAATCCTATCATCGGATTTTAAGTGGGGGTCAAAATGGGATTCTTGAGACAATCTCATTATGTATTCTATATGTGTGGGTTCATCAGGACCCTGCCATAAAGGGATTAGAAAAACAAAAACTGCCCCTTTTATAGCCAACAAGATAAAAATAAGCGGCACAAGGGAGGAAAAGGAACTGTTGGAAGGCGGGTTTTGGGGGAATTCAGTCAATGATTAAAGATAAGCTTAGAGAAAAAAGAGCCGCAAAATAACAATGGAAAACAGGAGACCTCCTACTCCAGACCAAACCAAATTCAATTTTAAATTCGATTGAACCAATTGCGGTTTGCTGGATGGTTCGATTATTTTTGCAAAAATTTGTTTTGATTTTGCTTCCAATTTTGCTTGGTCCGCCTTATTCCTAAAACTCCTTAATTGATTTTCCGCAAAAGAACGTTCCCTTTCCAATCTTTTTAACTCCCTATTATGATGAGCTAGCTCTTTCTTAATATGGGCTAATTCCAGATTTAAACTATCCGTTTCCTCGATTAATTTAACGACCACTGCTTCCATGTTTTTATATTCCGCGTATTTCGTCTTTCTTTCCACATGTTGAGCCTTTAATTGTGACTTCAAGGAATTAATCTGACCCTGGTTCGGAGGAGGATCCTCTTTTTCTTCCCTCAATTGACCTTCGAACTCCTGAATCCTTGCGTCAATGCCATCTATATTTATTTTCTTGTCTCTCAGTTGGCTTTTATATTTCCCTAAGTGAGCTGTTCGATTTGGATTATCTTTTTCTCTTTTGAAATTATCAATAATTTTCGCTATTTCTCCATATTCTGCAAGTAAGCCCTCCTTCACTACATATTGAGTCTTTAATTGTGAATTCAAGGAATTAATCAAACCCTGACTCGGAGGGGGATTTTCTTTTTCTTCTCTCAATTGACTATCTAACTCCTGAATCCTTGCGTCAATGCCATCTATATTTCTTTTCTTATCTCTCATTTGGCTTTTATAACTAATTAGTTGAGCATTTTCGCTGTTATATTTCTGCTGAGCTGTCGTTAGATTTATATTGGTTTGAAGGTTTTCTATCTCTACTTCTATATCGAACAGCTTTTTCCGCAAAGTCCCTATCTCATCGTCAATTATTCTTTCCATTTCCTTATATTCCGCCTCTTGTATATCATTAAAATAGATAATAAAGGATTCTACCATCATATTTGCTACATCAAGCAGGTATTCCGGTGAGACGCCCTTAATTTTAAACTTAATCAGATTACTGTGACTAGATAACTCGATACTTACCATATCTTCTAAATCCGCAGTAGTTATATTCGCTTGCAAATGTTTTTTGTTTATTTCATCGATTACAAGATCCCTCATATTTTTATTATGAAATAAATCATTAAATAATTTAGATGAATACGGAGCATTGGGCAAACTAAAATTATTTGGGTTGTAGGGCGAAAAAATGAGGAGCGTGGCCTCAGTTTTGAATACTGGCGCTTTAATTTTATCCAAGAAAACTGTTGTAACCAGACAACAAAAGATAAAGGTTAAAACAAAATATTTTTTTTCCCAAATTATTTTTACAAATTCCATATTTTATATATCTTCATGAAACGGTTTAAAGTATTTATATCTCAATCCACCTTCATCGCAAATTGTCGATATTCTGTGCTTCGTTTTTTCAGACGCTAAGGGAATTGTAATAACGGCCTCTTCAATCTCATATAGATCTGAAATCATAGGGATATTTTTCATGTCCCCTAGGACCTTCACTCCATTGATTTTAAGGTTTTTTTTGTTTTCATCATCATCTACAAAGCCTACAACGATATATTCCGATTCAGGGTTGTTTTGTATTTCCTTTAAAAGCATGGAACCTGTATCCCCCGCCCCTATTATTAATATTTTTTTCTTCTCTTCTCTTAATTCCAAAACCATATCTTTAAAGAGCCTTATGGAAAGCCGAAATCCGGAAATCATAAAAAAGCACAATAGCCAATCGATAATTAAAACCGATTTTGAAAAATCTATGAAATCAAAATAAAAATAGACAAGCAATGCAATGATCATCGTGCTTGCCGTGATTGCTTTCATTATATCCAACAGATCCCTTATGCCGATATACTTCCAGATACTTTTGTAAACGCCAAAAAAATATAGGGCCGTGATTTTTACTGCAATGACCCACGGCATTAAATTGACCATATTCGCATAAATTGGGAGCATATTATGCCCTTCAAACCGCAACAGGTAGGATGCGAGGAAAGATACGGAAACCAGTATGATGTCCATCAACACCTCTACAATCCTTCTCCTACTTACCCTCTGAAATGCTTTTTTCCGCTTTCCTAATAGCAAAGTATTTTCAATATTTTTTTTAAAACGTTCATCTTTCGCGTAAACCTCCATTTCACCTAAAAAAAGACCGAAAGAAAAAAGCGCCACAACGGAAAGAGAGAGTACGACGAATATAATCACAGGGCTAAATTGGTGGTAAAATACCGCCATTCCTCCGAATAGAATGGAAAAAAGATATAGAGCCAAAACCGCGTTTTTTTGTGTCATTCCCAAGGCTACCAATCTATGGGAAATATGGTCCAAGCCGCCTTGAGACACGGGAACGCCTCGAATTTTCCTAGTTATCGTGACAAATGTGGTGTCAAAGATGGGGACGCTCAGGACCAGTAAAGGAACCAGCATCGTTATGATAAGGTTTGATGCGTGTTGCCATGTCCCAGCAATGGAAATCATGGCAAGTGCAAAGCCTATAAACATGCTCCCGCAATCGCCCATGAAAATTTTTGCCGGGTTAAAATTGTACCGTAAAAATCCAAGGGCCGAACCGGCCAAGGCCATGGAAAGCAGCGGGACCACTGATTCCGCATTTTGATAAGATAAAAAAAACAATGAAAACGAGCAAATGGCCGCTACTCCACTTGAAAGCCCGTCCATATTGTCCAGCAGGTTAAATGCATTGGTTATGGCCACAATCCAAAAAATCGTCAAGGGAATTGCAAGCATCGGGTAAGGAATGATTTCAATCACGATTCCCAATTTAACCACAATGGAAGCAATAATGATCTGACCAATAAACTTAAGGATGGGGCGCAAACCAAAAAGATCATCCAGAAAACCCAATAAAAAGATCAAAGATGCTCCAAGAATCAGAGTACCCGCCTTTGAATTTAATGGAAACAAAAGGCCGCATAAAATTGTCCATGAAATCCAAATGGCTACGCCTCCATAAGAAGGGACAGCTTCCCGGTGCCACCGATCTTCCTGGACTTCGTCCAATTTATTAAATTTTAGCGCGATGGCCCTAGTGATAGGCGTCAACAAAAGGGACAAAAACAAAGCCCCGCCAAAAGCGATCATGGTCTTACCAATTGTCAGTTCCCAAAGGTTCATTATGATTCCCTGAAGTATTCAATAACCTTTTCCAGTATTTCTCCAATGTCTAGAGTGGGTTTGTATCCGGTCAACTTCTTTATTCTGGAGATGTCAGGCGCCCTTCGGGGCATATCCTCGAAGCCTTCTTCATATGCCTTATCATAGGGGATATAAACAATATCGGAATTACTGCCTGTCATTTTTTTTACCATTTGGGCCAAATTGGCTATGCTTATTTCTTCACCGTGGCCTATGTTGAAAACTTCCCCGATTGCCTTCGAATGATTGGCAAGATCAATTACTCCCCTTACCACATCACCGACATATGTAAAACTCCGGGTTTGGGCTCCGTCTCCATAAATAGTTATGGGATGTTTCAATAGGGCCTGTTTTACGAATGTCGGAACTACCATGCCGTACTG
>JAJDAS010000212.1 GCA_029261755.1 Nitrospinia bacterium | reverse complement strand
TATCGCCTATGTAAGCAAAGTGCCCGGCATCGCTATGGTTCATCATAATGGAGTTTTTTATCTCCGTGGTATGGCCGATGGTGGAATTATTTCCCAGGATGAGATTCCCACGGCAATAAACTCCTTGCCGAATTTCACAATGGTTCCCAATCAGGGCCGGTGGTTTTATTATGGCCGTAGGCTCCAAAACCGTCCCCTGCCCGATAAAAATGCCAAGGTCTCTAAAAGCCACAGCGGTTGCAAGCTTGACTGTGTGATTGACAACCAGCATCTTTTCTAAAACCTTCCCGTCCTCATCGTACAATACCTGGATCGATACTTCTCGCAAGGTTTCCCCGGATGGAACATCGTCATCAATCTCCCCAATGTGTTCCCGAATCACCTTTCCAATGGAGCCCAATGCCTTCCAGGGGGGGGCGCCGTCCTGAAATAAGACATTCTTGTACGCGAAGGACTGCAACAAAGGGAACAAGTTGTCGATTTGCCAGTTCATTTTTTCAGACCACTTTCAACAGGAAGTTTAAACACATCATCTGCATTAAAAGAACTTCTAACAAAAGGGGCGGAGGCTACGTGCAAAAAACCCATTTTCTCCCCTATTTCTTTGTATTGGTCGAATTGTTCCGGATGGACATATTCCACCACGGGGTGGAGATGTTTGGATGGTTGTAAGTATTGGCCAATGGTCAAGATATCGCATTCTACCTCAATAAGCTTTTTCATGACCTCTATAACTTCATCGTAGGTTTCGCCAAATCCCAGCATAATGCCGGATTTTGTCATGAGATTCGGGTTACGTTTTTTGGTTTGATCCAATAGGGCCAGAGATTTATGGAAATCTGCCTGGGGCCTTACCTCCGGATAAAGCCGGGGCACGGTTTCGAGGTTGTGGTTGAAGATATCGGGCCGGGGTTCAAGGTCGGAAAAAAAATCGGGCGTCAAAACTTCAATGGTGGCGCGGTTACTCTCACGAAGCAGGGAGATGGTTTTTGCAAATTGAGAGGCGCCGCCGTCCGGCAGATCGTCCCGGGTTACCGACGTAATCACCACATGTTTCAGTCGCAATTCCTTTGCCATGCGGGCAACTCGTGCCGGCTCTTCCACATCCACGGGTAATGGTTCTCCCTTTTTGACGCCGCAAAACGCGCACTCCCGAGTACAAACATTCCCGAGAATCATAAAAGTTGCAGTGGGCTTGGCAAAACACTCATGGATATTGGGGCAAGAAGCAGACTCGCAGACCGTATGGAGCTTTCGTTCCCGAAGCCGTTTTTTAAGATTGTGCACCTTTGCGGCTGGAGGCAGCCGTTTTTTCAACCAGGCGGGTTTTTGGGAAACAGGCATGGGCTTGTTCATTTTTCAATTTTCCATGCCGTAAGCGCTCACGAGCGTTTCCGTACGCTTTTCACAGTAACGGTGGAGTAATGGAGTAGCGGAGTAATGGGACAGGATTTTCGTTTTGCATTGGAATCGAATCATTTGCCTTGGGATGCTACATGTTAAACCGGACGGCCCGTTGGCCTGTCGTTTTTTCAATACTCCGGTACTCCACCACTTCATCATTCCCTTATGAACGGGATGATGGCTTTCTTGTATTCGGTATCCATGCCCCGTGAACGGCTACTCCCAACCTTTTAAACTTTCTTCAAGATGTGGCCCATTTTTTTTTGTTTGGTCTGTAGGTATTTGATGTTTTGGGCTTTGGGTGTGATTTCGATGGGAACCCTTTCCACAATATGAAGGCCGTACCCCTCCAGACCCACAATTTTTCTGGGATTGTTGGTTAATAACCGGATTTTCCCAACGCCAAGGTCGGCCAGTATTTGAGCGCCGATTCCATAATCGCGAAGGTCTGGCTTAAACCCAAGGCTTTCATTTGCTTCAAAAGTGTCTTCACCACGGTCTTGGAGTTCGTAGGTTTTCAATTTATTGATCAAGCCGATGCCGCGCCCTTCTTGATATAGATACAAGAGAACGCCGGTTTGGCTTTTAGAAATTTTCTCCATGGCTTTATCCAGTTGTTCGCCGCAATCACATCGGAAAGAATGAAAAACATCGCCTGTCAGGCATTGGGAATGGACCCTTACCAAGGTTTCGGTCTCCGGTTGGGGTTCTCCCAGAACCAGGGCAACATGGATGTGGCTGTCCAAAAGATTTTCGTAGGCGATGAGTTGAAAGTTGGCATACTGGGTTGGCAACATGGTTTCAGCAACTCTTTTCACCAAGGACTCTCTGCGAAGCCGATACTGGATTAAGGCCTCAATGGTCACCATCTTGAGTCCATGGTGTCGGGCGAATTTTTTTAGATGGGGAACCCTGGCCATGGTACCGTCCTCGTTCATGATCTCGCAAATGACTCCCGCAGGACTCATGCCGGCCAACCTTGCCAGGTCAACCGATCCTTCCGTTTGTCCGGTTCTTACCAACACGCCGCCTTCCTCCGCTCTTAGCGGAAAGATATGCCCCGGCTGTACCAAATCCCCTCTTTTGCAGTCGGGGTTGATGGCCGTCAAAATAGTTTTTGCACGGTCAGCGGCAGAAATTCCGGTACTCACTCCCTCTTTGGCATCAATAGATACCGTAAAGGCCGTTCTGAAATTGGAGGTGTTGTCCTCCACCATCATGGAGAGACCAAGGCGCTTGACCTGTTCTTCCGCCAAAGCGAGACAGACCAGCCCCCTTCCATATTTTGCCATGAAGTTGATGGCCTCCGGGGTGGTTTTTTCTGCGGCGATCATGAGGTCTCCCTCGTTTTCCCGATCTTCGTCATCCACCAGGATGATCATTTTCCCTTGTTTAAGGTCTTCGATAGCGTCTTCAATTTTGTCGAAAGGCATAACAATATAGTTTTTTAGGTTTAATGGGTACCGTCAGTTAGAGCGGTTCAAATCAACACATTAATATAACATTTTTTCATCACTCCCCATAAATTGGGATCATATCTCCCATTTGCGCTTTCACTCGCGAATTGGTTTTCGTGGAGAATTTTTCAACGTATTTCCCCAGTTGGTCGCACTCAATATTGACCAAGGCACCTATCCGTTTGAATTGGAGAGTGGTGCTATTTAGGGTGTGAGGAATGAGAGCTGCAACCACTTTTATTCCTCGGTATTCTGCTATGGTGAGGCTGATGCCATCAATGGCGATGGACCCTTTTTCGAGGAGATACCGATTCAAACCCTTGGGAATTTCCACCTCCAGGTTGACCCCATTTCCAACTTTTTTCCTACCCGTTATTTTCCCCACCCCATCAATATGGCCGGAAACCAGGTGGCCGCCGATTCTATCGCCCAACCTTGCCGCCCTCTCCAGGTTGGCCTTCGTTTTTTTTCTATAATGCCGGGCAGTAGACTTGGCAAGGGTTTCCGAGGAAATATCGAACCGAACCTCTTGTTGATTTATGGAAACCACCGTCAGGCATATTCCATCAACAGCCACGCTATCGCCAACCTGCAAACCCTTTTTAATCTTCGAACACTTTAAGGCAAGAGAAGATGAGCGGCTCTTTTTTACAATGGAGGAAATTTCCCCGATTTCTTCAATGATTCCCGTGAACATAACCTGTCACCATTATATCGTCGCCCAACATGGACATCTCAAGATTGACGAGACGAACAGCAGCGCTTAGCTTCTGCGCGCCTTCCAGCCCAAACATGGGTATAGAATGGGACCCGCCAATTATTTTAGGAGCAAAAAAGAAAATGATCTTGTCTACAATCCCTGCCTGCAAAGCTGAAGCATTCACTTCGCTTCCTCCCTCTATAAGCAGGCTGGTGACCTCCATTTTTCCCAACTCCACCAACAAGGTCTTCCAGTCCACCTTTCCATCTTTATCCTCGGTTTGGATGATTTGGATATCTTGGTCTTCAAACCGTTTGATCTTTTCGGAAGAAGCCCTTCCGGTGACCGCAATGATTGTCTTGACGCTTTCATCCTTTTGCAAAACCCTGGAATGCTCCGGGATTTTTAAGCTGCTGTCCAGGATAACCCGGACAGGATTTTTGGTGTCCCTGCCTTTCACCCTGGAGGTAAGTTGGGGGTCATCCTTGATGACGGTGTTGGCGCCAACTAAAATTGCGTCCACTTCATCTCTCAATTCATGGACCTTTGCTCTGGCTTGTTCACCGGTGATCCATTTGGAATCTCCACTGGGAACAGCAATTTTCCCATCCAGGCTTGCTGCGGATTTAAGCACTACAAAAGGTTTTTTTGTAGTGATGTATTTAACAAATATTTCATTAAAAGTTTGGGATTCGTCTTCCAGGATCCCTACTATGGTTTCAATTCCGGCGTTATTTAATTTCTCAAGCCCTTTGCCGGAGACAAGAGGATTCGGGTCCTTCATCCCTATAAAAACCCTTTTGATCCCTGCTTCAATCAAGGCATCACAACAAGGAGGTGTCCTGCCAAAATGGCTGCAAGGTTCCAGGTTGACATAAAGATCTCCGCCTTGGGCCTTCTTTTTGGCATTGCTTAGGGCTATGATTTCCGCATGGGGCAACCCTGCCTTTTCATGGTGGCCGGTCCCAACAACCTCCTCCTGGTTGACCACCACCGCTCCCACTAAGGGATTAGGACTCGTTCTCCCTTTAGCCTTCATAGCAAGACCAATAGCCATCTTCATATAATGTTCCGGGGCACGGTCCATAAGTTTCGAATTTTTGGGAGGGGATTTGTTCAAATCCGAGGTACGAAATTTCGGGCCTTCAGAGCATATTCACCAATTCACCCGGAATATTTTGGAGGGGGACGATTTTATCGGCGATGCCTAGTTCCACCACTGCCCTGGGCATTCCATAAACCACACAGGTTTCCTCGTTCTGAGCCATGATGCGTCCGTTAGCCTCCTTCATAGCCATTAGGCCATCACGGCCGTCATGCCCCATCCCGGTGAGGATTACCCCTATACTGCTTCCACCATAGATTTGAGCTACAGAGAGCGCCATTTGGTCTACCGAGGGCCTGTGCAAAGTACCTGATGGATCCGGCGAGAGCTTCACACGGACTTCTGTGGAATGGACCCGTCTAAATTTCATGTGATAATTTCCCGGAGCAATAAGGGCAATGCCTGCCTTTACCGGCTCACCATCTTCCGCCATTTTTACATGGATTTGGCTGATCTGGTCCAGCCGATTGGCAAAAGGGCCGATGAATGCCGGGGGCATGTGCTGAACAATAGTTATTCCTACTGGAAATTCTTTAGGAAGCTTGGATAGCACATCTTGAAGGGCTTTGGGCCCTCCGGTAGAGGAACCGATGGCCACGATACTGGCCCTGCGGTGGGCTGCGATGGTGTAGCTTTCCGGTTTTCGGGGTCTTGCTATGGTGGCAGTGGTCGGTTTAGGGGTTATTTTAGGGATTACGCTGATTTTTTTGAGAGATATTTTTTTTGAGGTAACCGCCTTAATTTTTGAAACCAACTCGTCTTTGATTTTAACGATATTCAGGGACAGTTCATCCAGGTTTTTTGGGACAAAATCCAGAGCGCCCAGCTCCAATGCCTGGAAAGTAGCCTCCGCACCCTCCACTGTAAGAGAGCTAAGCATCAAGACCGGCATAGGCATTTTTTCCATTATAATTTTTAACGCCGTCAAACCGTCCATTCGAGGCATTTCGATGTCTAAGGTCACAATATCCGGTTTCAGACTTTCAATTTTATCGAGACCATCCTGGCCATCTCTTGCAGTGCCTATCACCTCCAGGGATGGGTCGGAACCAATCATTTGAGAGATTGCCTTCCGCATAAAAGCGGAGTCATCGATGACAAGAACTTTAATCTTATTGTTCTGCATCACTACTGTCCGGTTAATAACTCAATAAAAACACATACTTAGGATCAGGTTGCAAAGCAAAAGTGTAATTTATGTGCTTTAAGCCTTTAATTTACTATGCTTGACACAATAGGCTGCGGTCTAAAAAGTGTAAAAAATAA
>JAJDAS010000211.1 GCA_029261755.1 Nitrospinia bacterium | reverse complement strand
GCCCAGGTATAGAAGCCACCGATTCTTTTATTCTCTCAATTGTTTCTATGCTGAAATGTTGGCCGCAAATATACATGCCGCCAATACTACCAGAATTTGAAGCCCGTGTCCAGAGCAAAAAATGTGGGACATTGTCAGATTGCCATAGGCTATAGGTGGAGCTTTCCAGGATCAAAGTTGGCTAAAGACGCAGGAGACTTTTTACTTTTCACATCACTTTTCTTAGAATGGGTGGAAGGAATGAAAAGCAGAAGCCGCCAAGTCTAAAAAAATTCGTAACTGTTCACGGGGCAAGGCTACCGAGTGCAAGAAAGCTGCTATTCCATTCATAGAGGGAGTTATGGAGTGGTGGAGTACCGGAGTATTGGAAGAACCCAAGGCCAACGAAGGTCCGGTTTAACATGGTGGATGCCAAGGCAAATGGCTCGATTGCATTGGCAAACGGAAATCCTGGCCCCATTACTCCATCGGTACTGGTAAGCGACAACCTTTAAAAGCGTACGGAAAAGCCCGTGATCGCTCAGAATAAAAATAAGGAGAAAACTATGGAATGTAAGAAGGTACAAAATCTGAAAAAATGCAATTGTAGTTATGAGCCATGTTCCAGGAAAGGAATCTGCTGCGATTGTATAACCTACCATCTGAGGAGCCGACAGCTACCCGCCTGCTGTTTTCCCAATGAAGCGGAAAAAAGTTGGGACAGATCCTTTGA
This sequence comes from Nitrospinia bacterium, assembly GCA_029261755.1. Lineage (GTDB taxonomy): Bacteria > Nitrospinota > Nitrospinia > JACRGO01 > JACRGO01 > JACRGO01. The sequence goes on along the minus strand of JAJDAS010000211.1, from coordinate 16,493 downwards.
GCATTTTGCCAGGTTGGTGTCTGCAAAAAAGGTGTGATCCATATGGGTAGAAGAGTAAATAGAGTCAGATGTTACCTTGATGCCAAAGGAATTAAAAGTTTGCCTCATGAAGAGATTGTCGCCATTCTGAGGGGCGCGGATGATTTAATCATGAGCGGTGGCCGGACCCTTCTCGCAAAACTTTTGAAAGGTTCACGGGAAAAAAAGCTGCTGGAACTAAAACTGGACGAAAATCCATCCTACGGATTTTACAAGGAATTGGCTCTGGCGGATGTTCAGGCCAGAATTGACTGGGTCATTCTCCAGAGATACATGCGCATTGAATATGACTATCGCTTACCACTCTTGGCTTATACCGGAAAGGGGTGGGAAATAGAGAAAGAGACCTTTGCCAATGAATTACTCCAAGGTTTTGAAGGTATGCTGGAATCGGGCTGTAGCCTTTTCAATATGCGATACTTGAAGGATAGAAACAGGCAAATAATTCTATTGTTGCTTGAAAAGGTAGAAGAATCGAGAGACCAAAAATATATTCCCATTCTGAAGGCCTGGGAAAAAGTAGATTATAAAAAAGTGCAGATAAGGATCAAGCAGGTTATTCAAAGCCTTGGGAGCTAAAGAAGTGCAATAGAAAAGCGGTTAATTGAATCTGCTTTTTAACCACATTTCCATAAAAATATCATTTAGCTTAAGGCTATTGTCTTCGGCGAAAATAAGTTCTTTTTCCTGGAGAGACACCACCGTTTTTCTGAATTGAGTAAGCGAGGGTAATTGATGTTTCCTGACAAATTTTGAGGTAAAGATATCTTCTTCCCCTTGGGCCTTAGCGATGGCAATAAGGCTTTTTTTCTGATATTTCGTTAATACGCTCATGAGATTTTTGTAGTTAGATTCCTCTGTGGCAGTAATTTCATTGAGTACACTTTCTATAAAAAGTTCCACATCTCCCTTGTATTCGTCGTGCTTTATCCAACAAAAGAATGACAATTTTTCGGTAAAAAAAGGATGACACTCCGTTTGGTCAAGAATACCTTCTATAAGATTTTTGTCCACCGGTTTGCCGGATTTTTTGAACAGTTTCATCAAATGCTTGAGGAGAAAACTCTTGGGAATTTTGTCGATGGGAAAGTGGAGGGCGGATTTGTAAAAAGGCCGGTTGGAGTCCTCGAAAAAGGAAGACATCAGACGCTGTTTACTTCCGAGGAAGATATAGGAGATATTGTTGTGGTCCTGGATATATTTCCTTAGTATCTTTTCAATCTTTCCTGAATTGTCAAATTCTCCGATTTGTTGAAATTCATCGAAAACAATCACCCCTTTGGATTTCCTCTTTTTGGAGTGTTTTTTTATAGAGTCCAGGATATCTCCCAGCAAGAGATCCTCGGGGATGTTGTCACTGACTCCTATTTGAAAAACAGGCTTCCCCGAAGCATCCACGCTTATCTGGGGGACGATATATTGGAACAGGTTCCTTGCCGAAGCGAACAGTTTTTCCGTCAAAGGTTTGTTCTTGTGAAGGCCACTGTAAAGGGCCTTGGCGAATATCCGGTTAAACTCCTTTTCATCCTCCGCTTCATAGAGATCCACATACACGACGAAGGTTTTCTCCGTTTCCACCTCCTCCAGTAATTTCTTTACCAGGGAAGTTTTGCCGAATCGCCTGGGTGAGTAGAGCCAGATATTGGAAGAAGCCCGGAGGTATTCCTTGAGCCGTTTTATCTCATTTTCCCTGTCGCAGAATCTATTCTTTTTGGCAATTCTTCCAAATGAAAAAGGGTTGTCCATGATAAAATCCCTCAAAACCAGTCCGAAAAACGTTCACTATTGAAACATTACTAAAGATACGCAAAGATACCACGAAAACTAAAAGTTGTCAACAAAAAGTTGTCAACAAAAAGTTTTTTATTTTAAAACCGTTGAAAACAGTCTGCCAAGCCGGCGGCGGAAATTGAATTTGAAAAATCAAAGCCGAACTCCGGGTTTTATGTTAAAATTTATTGCATGAATACCCCACCCCTACTCATCGGCGCGGCCTTGCTTTTCTGGGGAATGCACACCGGATTCCTACTCCCGGCCATTATCCTGGCCATCATCCTGGAAGGATCGCGCCTTACCTCCCGACAGTGGGACCTATCCACCAACGATTTGTACCGAATATGGGACCTCTGCGCCGTTTTGCTCCTGGCCTCCGGCGTCTACTGTTATGCATCCGAAAAACCTTCAGTTCCACTTACAGTGCTCCAATGGTTACCCATGATCTTCCTCCCCATCCTGGCCGCACAGGCTTTCGGATCGAAAAACAGGATGGAGCTAAGCGTTTTTTTTCTACTGCTTCGGAGAAAAAAAAACAGGAAGGACGTCCGTTCCACTATCACCGTCAACCTTACTTACCCTTACCTGGCTGTCTGTATTGCCGCAGCAGCAGCCTCCAACTGGAGAACCCTTTGGTTTTACGTCGGATGTTGCGCTCTTACCGCGTGGGCGTTATGGGTCAATAGATCTCATCGGTTTTCCGTTCACACCTGGACGGGTTTCTTGCTTCTGGCTATGATGGCGGGTTATGGTGGCAGCCTTGGACTCAACCATCTGCAAAAGGTATTGGAGCAAAGATTTGTGGATTTTTACGCCAGGCATTTCTTGAATCTTACCGATCCTCTGAAAACATACACAGCTATTGGAGAAGTGGGAGCCCTGAAACTTTCCGATGAAATTGTATTGAGGGTGGAAAAAGAGGATAGCTGGTCCGGTCCCATTCTATTGGCGCAATCCAGTTACAACACCTATCGGGGATCATCCTGGTTTGCGGTGAAGGCGACTCTCGATCCTGTTCCGTCCATTGATGGTGGCAATACCTGGACTTTTCAGAATGGGAAGATAGGAGAGGGGAAAATGATCGTATCAGCTTGGTTAAAAGGGGGGAAGGGAGTGCTTGCCCTTCCGAACAATTCTTTCCAAGTGGAGAGACTGCCGGTGGTCCAGGTTTTAAAGAACCGCTTGGGAGCGGTGAAGGTGGAGAAAGGGCCTGGACTGATAATCTATACGGTACGGACGGACGCCGCCACTTCCATCAATGCGCCACCGGATGAAACTGACCTTCTTGTACCGCAAAAAGAGGATCCGGTGATAACCCGTTTGGCTATGGAACTACAACTTTATTCTAAATCTCCTGAAGAGGTGGCGAAGCTTGTGAAAATATTTTTCACCAAAAATTTCAAGTATTCCCTCCAGTTGGAAAGAGGGTCTTCCCGAGCAACTCCGCTGGGGGACTTTTTAATTAATACCCGGAAGGGACATTGTGAATATTTCGCTACGGCCACAACCCTTTTATTGAGAAAGGCCGGTATCCCCGCCAGATATACCATTGGTTTTATGGCTCATGAATTCAGCCGGAGGGAGGGCAAAATCCTGGTCCGGGGAAGAGACGCCCATGCCTGGACCCTGGTGCACATGGGCGGTAAATGGAGACCATTCGACACTACCCCTCCCGCATGGGTGCAGGAAGACAAACAAAACGCCTCATCTCTGGAGCCACTTGCGGACTTCTTTTCCTACTTGTCTTTTCTCTTTTCCAGGTGGCGGTGGAGCGAAGAGGAAAGCCCCATAAAAAAGTATGTGGTCTATTTCTTGATTCCTTTGATCCTGATCCTGGCCTGGAGGATATATTCCCAAACCAAAATAACTGCAGGAAAGGTCTCGGAAGAGGCAAAGGAAAAGAGTGAAATTCGTTCACCAGGCATGGAATCCGAGTTTTATCGGATCGAGAAAAAGTTAAAAGAACACGGACTGGGGCGGTATTCCTGGGAGACTCATTGCCAATGGATGAGGCGGGTGGAGGCAGCGGATATCCCCCACCTTTCCGCAAAACCGCTTTGGCCCATATTGGCCGTTCATTACCGGCATCGATTCGACCCCAAAGGGATTTCCAGGAAAGAAGAAGCGGATTTGAAGTCGCAGGTGAAACTGTGGATGGAAAGTTGCCCGGAATAGAATCCGGCCAACATTATAAGACCTATGGGTGGGTTAGCTGTATCCTAATGCAGAGTATTTAGGTTTAAAAACACATTTGGGGGCAATATGACGGGTAACCGGATTGTATTTGCATATCTGTTTGCAGTACAACTTTCCAGTCATCGAAGATCGCCTCAAATATTTGCATTTAATACAAAAAGCCGGGAGTGGCTCTGGTTTAGGAATCATGGTATTACCCTTTGGCTAAGTTTTCGAGGCGGATTTTTATCCGTCTCGGTTAAAAGCTATTGCCGGGAATTGATACGAAATTTAAAGCCAAGAATCCCGAGAGGCTTAAATTGCTTCGAGCAATATTCCCGGCCACTAACTATAGAGCAGAACTTGTACCAAACTTTTCACCTTTAAAAACAACAGGATAGAGGTGTGCGGGGCATAGGATTCCGCAAATGTGTATGAATTATTGCACACTTGTTTGGGGCGATTGAAGAGGAGTTGTTGATTGCGTAGGGGTAAGATTCTTGATTTATGCAGAAAATCTAGGGAGGTTGGATTCGGGTATATTTTTTAACACATCGTAGGCTTGGTCCTTCTCGGAAAGATATGGCATGTCTCCTTCCAGCTTGGGCCATTTGATCCCGATAGCCGGATCGGACCATAAAATGCCGTATTCATCTTCGGGGTGATAGAGGTCCGTACATTTATAGAAAACATCCGAAGTTTCGCTTACCACACAAAAGCCATGGGCAAAACCGGGTGGAACGAAAAGTTGGTGCTTATTTTCTGACGATAACTCAAAACCCTCCCATTGCCCGAAGGTGGGAGAACCGAGACGGATATCCACCACCACATCAAAAATTTCTCCCTGGGCTACATAGAGTAATTTCCCTTGGGGGTGTTGAAGCTGATAATGCATTCCGCGAAGGGTACCTTTCCTGGAGCGGGAATGGTTGTCCTGAACAAAGTGGTGAGGGACCCCCTCCTGAAAGTACTTCTCTTTATGATAGGTCTCTAGGAAAAAGCCGCGATTATCTCCAAAAACTTTGGGCTCGATTAATAAGACCCCATCAAAATCAGTATTATTAATGATTAGGGACATGATATTCTCCCGATGCCTCCTGCGCTATCCCAATCAAATATTGACCATATTCATTATTCAGCATACTGTTCGCGAGCCCGGAAAGCTGCTCTTGGTTGATGTATCCGAGCCGAAAGGCAATCTCCTCGATGCAGGAAACCTTAAGTCCCTGCCTGTCCTGAATGGCCTGAACATAGCCGGCCGCTTCCTGAAGGGAGCCGGTTGTTCCGGTATCCATCCATGAAAAGCCACGTCCCAATAGCTCCACGGAAAGTTCTCCTCTTTGCAGGTATTCCAAATTAACGTCTGTTATCTCCAATTCTCCCCTGACGGAAGGTTTTAGGTTCTTGGCGATTTTCACAACGTTATTGTCATAAAAATAGAGACCCGGAACCGCGTATTTCGATTTTGGCCTTTCCGGTTTCTCTTCGATTCCGATTACCTTTTTGCTGCCGTCAAAATGGACAACGCCGTAACGTTCAGGGTCGCGCACCGGGTACCCGAATATCAAACCACCCTTTTCGAGTCCAGCCGCCCCTCTCAAAATCTCCTGCAGACCGTGCCCATAGAAGATGTTGTCGCCAAGAATAAGTGAAACCGACTCAGCGCCGATGAAATCCTCTCCAATAATAAATGCCTGGGCAAGACCTTCGGGTCGCTTTTGTTCGACATACTCAAGAGAGAGTCCCAGTTGAGAACCGTCCCCAAAAAGAGAACGAAATTTTGGGAGGTCCTCCGGGGTGGAAATAAGGAGAATTTCTCTAATCCCTGCAAGCATCAACACGGACAGGGGATAGTAGATCATTGGCTTATCATAGACTGGAAGGAGTTGCTTGCTCACTACCCTGGTGATGGGAAATAGTCGGGAGCCTGAGCCGCCAGCGAGTATTATTCCTTTCATATTTTTATAAGTGTCCTTTTTAAATTTAAAAAGTAAGTAACCAGGTTCTCCGGTTACCTTTTGACAGGGTATCCCTTACGGTTCCATTCCGTCATTCCACCCATCATATTTTCAACATCTGAGAAACCGTTCTCTGCTAAAAGGGCTGAAGCGCTGGAACTTCTGCCGCCCACGGCACAATAGACAAGAACCTTTTGTTTTTTTAAAGACGAGATGTCCCCAAGATTTTCCTGGAGTTTTTGGATAGGGATCAACCTGCTCCCTTCAATATGACCAAAGTCCCCTGTGTATTCCCGGGAAGTTCTTACATCCAGGATCAAACCATATTCTTGATTCTCTATATTTGCCTTAGCCTTATTAACATCGATATTTTTGTAATTAACAGCTAAGGCAAGAGGCGGAGCAAAAAGAAAAGCAACAGAGAAAATAAGCACGAAAATTCTTTTATTAATCATAATCGTCTCCTTTTAATTTAATAAGCACTTCCAAAAACTCACTTTTTTGAAGAAACTTACGACTAATTCCCCCTTTGTTAAGGGGGTTAGGGGGTTGTAAAGTGCGTTTTTGGAAGTGCCCTCATTTATCGAATCTAGGCACCGGCCCCGTTTTTTTGGAGATACTTGAATGAACATTTCTCGACAGTTTTTCGGACTGTTGTCCTTTCGGAACAAAAACTCTGAAATAACTTGGCAACTTGGTTACATCTTTGGCATGATGCTCCTTAATGTATTCGCAAAATTTCTCTACACCGGCTTTGGGTTCATCAAAACTCTCAAAAAACAATTCTCCCCAAGTAGTGAGATAAAACATGGAAGCGGATTCAATCTCACTCTTAGTCCTCTCACTGAAAAAATTTAGGAGCATATACACCTTTTTCTTTTTCGCGCTTGATAGAAGATCTTGGTTTTTTAGAGTTGAAATTTTAAAATCCGGGAAAAATTCATAAATTTCCTTAACCAACCTTTGAATATCGGCCAAAACAACTTCGGTTGGATTGGGGGTAAGGTATAAGTGAGTTTTTAAATCACAAATTTTGTTGTAGACCATCCAAATGATGGTGTAAATCAGGTCACTATGTTTTTTAATTAACTTATGGTTTAAATCCTGCTCATCAATGGTCGCTCTTGCAAATTGGCCCCTGTAAAGGCTCCAAACGATCCTCCTCGATTTGTCGTAAGATGCGTGAAAAGTTAAGTCATCCTGAATTAACCCATCATCGAAAGCTTTCCGAAGATTTTCGATTTTGTTGGGCTTTTTAGAGTAGAAGGTAAAAAGCTTGCGGCCAAGAATGGTCAAATCGCTTTCGGTGATGATCTGTTTTTCGGAGGGGCCTTCTTTCAATCTGTCGGCAAGGCTTTGATAAGTTTTTACCATATAACTGTGCACTTCGCCGCCAAGCTTCAAAACTTTGTTGAAGTTCCAGTCTTTGTAGTTATTCAGGTCATCGAGCGTATCTTGTTCCCACTCCCAACGATTTATATAATTTATAAGTGCTTTTTCTTTAAAATTTAAACTTTTATCATCTAACATTTCGAGGTTTGCTTTCACGTTTATTTTAATATAAAAACATTTACAGAGAAGATCCAGCACCTCCTCATTGCCAATGCTTTTATAGTAACGCAAAATATGGTTAAACATTGTCCTGTAAGGGTCTGCGGTGGCGCGGCCTTTTTCGGTGAGAAAAACCTTTCTTTTCAATTCAGTACAAAGTAGTGCCGGGTTTCCCTCTGTTCCAATATATCCTTCCAACATGCCCATTTTGAGAACTGATTTGAAAGGAGAATCCATGGCTTTATTCATCTGCCAAAGCGCGGCGCCAAAAAATTCTTCATAGGAAATCTGATAAAGATTTCCCAGGTCGGTGAAATTGTTTTTTCCAAGTTCTTCATGGGAAGCAATGAAACTTTTTAGTTTTTGGTATTCCTGATCATCAACTCCAGGCGGTATAATCCACCAAATAGGTATCTTTCCCATTACCAAAATCATAGTCCGGTAAAACTCTTCTTTCAGAAGCTTTGCTTGAGAAGAACCGGCGCTTTCTTTGTCACTCTCCCCAAAATTACTTTCTTGAACTTTCCTGATATCCATGGAGAAGAAATGGACTTCCACTTCATGTTCTTTTTCGGCCCACTCTTCAATAAGTCTCAATTTTTGGCAGAACAGCTCTGTCTGGGCCGGGTTTTTTAAGTCCTCCTGAACACAAACCCAAAAATCGAAATCCGATTTGTCGGCTTGGGCTATGGTTCCAATGCTGCCCATTAAAAGGAAAGAGTGTATAAATGCTTTTTTGGCCCTTACTCCAGGATCATCATAAATATTAGGTGGTATACCAGGGAAAAGGGTTTGTAGGGCTTGGCGGGATTTTTGCGATAGCCTGAAAAGTTTGATCCCACGAGGTGTGTCAGGATCATCAATATACCCCGGGAAGCCTTTGAAATTGACTTGAAGCAGAAATGGTAAAGCGCGGAATACAAGAGCAGCTTTTTTAGGGCTAAGTACGAAGGCTTTTTTTAGCCGATATTTATTATATTCCAAGAAGGTATTTTTATTTTTTAATAAGGTTTCAAGCATTATTCTCAATTAGCGTGGTTATTCTGTCAAGTAATCAAAGTTAATGTAAGGGAATCACAAGAGGAAGGGTTTTGCCCGTACCAACGGTTGAAGAAAAACTTGTTGGAAAGCTCTCGAAAAAATTATTGGCCTTGGATTTGGGAGGTCCGAACCAATGTAGAAGTGTTACCCATAATTTAACATTTCAAGAATAATATTATCAAACATAAAGGCGTCGGATGAGATATCCCTGGCTGTTTCCTTATTTTTTCTCATGGACTGTCAATTTCCTCCAACCCCTCTCTCACCTTTTTCACCACCAGCCTCTGGGCTTCTTCCAGCTCCATATCCAGCTTGCAACCGGCAGCGCGGGGGTGCCCGCCGCCGCCCATGGATCGTGCAAGTTTATTCACATCCAGCTTTTCGCTGGAGCGCAGACTGATTTTGACGCCCCCATCCTTCAACTCTTTTAATAGGACCGTAACCTCCACATCAGTAATGGTCCTCACCACCTCAACCACGCCGTCCAGCATCCAATCCTCGGCGTTGTGTTGAGTCAGGGCCTTCTGCGAAACGGAGGTCCAGGCTAAGAGGTTATTACATCCCAAATGAATGTTTTCAATGCAATAGCCCAGTAATTTGACCTTTTCCACCGGATTTCGCTCATAAATTTTTTGGTAGACGCTACTGGTGCTGACTCCGGCTTCAATCAATTCCGAGGCAATTCGGTGAGTTTCAGCGGTAGTGTTGGAAAAACGAAAAGACCCGGTATCCGTGAGTATGGTGACATAAAGCGCAACTCCAATCTTTTGCGTGATTTTACCATCCATCTCTTTAATGAGACGGAAAATCATCTCTCCCACTGAGGCGGCGGTCTTGTCCACCCATATGGCATCAGAGCTATTACCTTCTAAAGGATGGTGGTCAATTACCAGCTTTAAAGCGGAACTATCTCTTATAGCTGTCTCCATTTTATCTGTTCGACTCCACTCGTTGGCATCCAAAAGGATAACCACATCCGCCCGAGCAATCTCTGAATCCGCCTCGCTGGTTTCTTCATAACATGCCAAGTCTCCATCCGTATTCAAAAAACCGTAGGTAGCGGTTAAATGCCCAGTGTAGTAAGCATGCACCTCTTTTCCCAAATCTCCCAGGAAGGCAGCCATAGCAACCAAGGATCCCACCGCATCACCGTCAGGGTTGTAATGGGTTGTTAAGGCGAAGGATTGGTTGCTTTGAATGACGTCAATTATTTTCTTCAGCATCACTGAAATACTTATCGTAATATTGTTGGAATACCTTTTCCGCCTCGGGGCGGCAATTGCCACACCCTGTGGCAATTTTGGTTTTTTCCTGTAAGGATTCGAAGTCGTGGACCCCTTCTAAAACCCATTCCTCAACATCGTGGTCGGTAACATTCAAACAATTGCAAACTATCTTTGCTTCTTCCACCGCGATGCGGTCTTTTTGGTCGGTTTTTTCAAAATAGTCGTGAATGGCGGAACGCAGGGCCTTATCTCCAAGAACCGAACAATGGATCTTAATGGATGGCAGACCACCTAATCGGTCCATAATATTTTTGGGCTTGAGCTTGAGGGCTTCGTCCAGCGTCATTCCCTCATTTTCCGTAACCATTTCAGACATCACCGAAGTGCTTCCAATGGCGCTGGCGCATCCGAAAGTTTTCCATTTCAAATCCTTGATTTTCTCACTGGTCTTGTCCACTTTGATCCAAACCATCATCATATCGCCGCAGGTAGCGTTGCCGACACTGCCCATGCCGTCGGCTTTATATTCTTCTTCTTTTACTTTTAAGATGTTTCTTGGGTTGGAAAAATGGTCCATCAGCAGATCACTGTATCCCATGACATTATCCGACATTCTTTCTCTCCTTATAAAAGTGATATTTCACACAAGCTTTTTCCGCAATTCGTTCAGTTTGTGGATGTGGGTAGCCTCTTCCTCCACTATACGTTTTATGGCTTCCTTACCAGTGCCGGAGGAGGCTATTTCCACTTTTTTATAAAATTCAATGGCCTTTTTTTCCAGGCCAATGGCAAATTCAATTACTTTTTTGGGGTCCTGATTTGCTTTTACAAAATCTTCGCCCTTCACTCCGCTTGTAAAGATCTCGCTTTTTCCCGTGGCACAGAGGTAGGACGATATCTCATGCTCATTCTCCCACTGAAAGTCCGTTTGCTTAAAGAGGGGCAAAATCTCCTTTTCAAGTATATTTAGATGCTTTTCCTCCTCATGAAGGAGGAAATGAAAAACATCTTTCACATGGGAAGGCTGTTCCATTTCCATGGCGGCCTTATAAAACGTGATGGCGTCTTCTTCTTCGCCTATAGCTATCTGGATTATTTCTTCTCCGCTATAATTGTATGACATGTTTTTATCTGATCTAAGTTGTTGAATAATAACAATTTGTGAGGCTATATGGCCCAAGGGTAAAGGTTGTTCATTCCCTGGTGTCAACTTTCGCATGAAAATAAATCAGAGCCAATGCTCCGTTCAGACTTAGAAATGAACCGTTGAGCCCAAGTGTAGGGCAGTAACCTTTCCAAAAACAATTATAGTATTATAAATGATTAATAAATACAGTTTCACTCCCTGCCTATAATTAGAACACCTTTCCCTCCGTTTTTTGTCCGTTTCCCTTAAAACAGCCTATTTTTTTTGTTTCTTCAAAAGGTTACAATAAAAAGTTCATCTCATTCCTTTTTTTGTTCCTGAGTTTTTATGCCTATACCAAAAAACCTCCAAAAAGAAGAAATTGGCCTCTTAAGCCAGGCATTTCAAACATTCAATGAGGCCACCACAAAACTGGAGGAATCTTACCAAAAACTAGAAAAAAGGGTGGAATCCCTTAATCTGGAGTTGGAAGAAAAGAACGAGGAACTGGAGAAAAATCTTCGGGAAAAAGAGAATGTAAAAAACTATCTTCACGATATTCTGGAAAGCTTGCCCACAGGGGTTGTGGTCATCGATCCCACAGGCAAAATTACCACTGTCAACAAAACCGCCGGGGAAATCGTGGGCCTCCTTCCGGGAAAAGCCCTGGGAAAAACTTTTGAAAAAATCTTCGACCTGAAAGAAACTCCCTCTTTGCCCTTATCTCAACTTTTGTCTCCCGATTCCGGCAGACAATATATAGAAATCAAATTTTCCAACCAACTAAATGCCGAACTCGACCTCTCCATCTCCTCTTCCACCATGAAGAGTCCCCTTAACGGCAACCTTGAAAAGACTTTGATCATTCAGGACATTACGGAAGTGAAACGTCTGGAAGAAAAACTGGAACGAAATAACCGGTTGACTGCCATGGGAGAAATGGCCGCTGGCATCGCCCATGAGCTTAGAAATCCCCTGGGGAGCATAGAGCTTTTTACCTCATTATTGAAAAGAGATTTGACGGAAAAACCTCAAATGCGCCAGACACTGGACCATATTACCAACGGTGTCAAAAAAATGGACCGCATCATCTCAGGACTTTTGGTTTTTACCCGGTCTCCTAAACCAAACACCCGTCGTTATAATCTCCACGAAATTTTGGATGAAGTTTTACTCTTCAATGACTTGTTGATCAGGAAGAATGAGGTGAAACTAGTAAAAAATTACCACTGTCGCGATCCCTTTGGCGCCGGTGACGCCGACCTCTTGAACCAGGTCTTTACAAACTTTATTGTTAATGCGGTGCAGGCCATGCCGCAAGGTGGTGAATTGACCCTCTCCACGATAGAAAGCAGTGAATCGGAATCCAGCTCGGTGGAAGGACAGCAAAATTCCTGGAATGGACAGCTTATGTTGACTATATCCGATACCGGACTTGGCATTCCTGCTCACATCAAAAGTAAGATTTTCAATCCTTTTTTTACAACCAAGGACCATGGAACAGGGTTGGGCCTGGCCATTGTGCACTCAACCGTAAAAGCCCATAACGGCTCCATAGAGTTTGAATCGTTGGAAGGCAAAGGGACCAGCTTTACCATCACCCTTCCTGCCTGGCAAAGTTGAATCCCCATCTTTTTACAAATAAAGACCAGTGCCTACCATCACCGTAAAATTGGGAACCAAAAAGATCTCCTCTTTTGAAATTGACACCTCCATCATTATTGGGCGTGGACCAGATTCCGATATCCAATTGAATGACTCCACGGCTTCCCACTCCCATGCTTTGATAGATAAAGAGGACGGAGATTTTTTTCTCAAGGATTTGGGCAGCACCAATGGCACTTTCCTCAACCAAAAAAAAGTATCAGAGGCAGAGCTAAAATCAGGTGATATTATTTTGATTGGGAAACATTTTTTGTTTTTTAAGTAAGAGGGTAGCTTTTTAGTTTGACATCTAAAAATATAAATGTAAAAATTGCTCTTTCGGAGGATGTTCAACTTTTTTGTTGCTTCGACTCATTTTTTGAAAATAAGAGATTTTGCGACCTTTAAGCAGAATCCAATCATTATCCAAAGGGCACTTCCAAAAACTCACTTTTTTAAGAAACCTACCACTAATTCCCCCTTTGTTAAGGGGGTTAGGGGGTTGTAAAGAGAGTTTTTGGAAGTGCCCCAAATAACATAGTTTGAAAATGTCTATGGCCCACCTCTTTAATCCCCAGTTCCAAAGCCGGGAAGAACTTTCATCTCTTTTGATGGATGGAAACACGGTCCTTCCATCCTTTTTCCAGCACCTGAAAGAACCCGAATCGTCCAAACATCAATTGATGGTTGCTCCATGGGGGGGTGGGAAAACACATTTTCTTCAGGTGGCCTTTAACAGAATTTGTGAAGAGGAGGAACTGTCTTCCAAATTTTCTCCTGTTTTTATTTCCGGCAGAGACAATTTCTTTGCCGGCTTCTCTGATTTCCTTGACTGGTTGTTGGAGAAATTTTCCGGATTCCAGGAAAATGCCGACTACCTGGCAGAATACCAGGCCATTAAAGAGCGATGTAGCGAAATCAATGACCGGTGGGAACAAACCACTAAGTTATTGGAAAAAATGGCACAGGAAAAGAAATTTTTCCTGTGCATTGACGACTTTGATGTTTTACTCGACTACATCTCCCACGATCCTTCTTCACAAAAACACTTGCCCTCTTTCCTTGCGCTTACCGAATGCTTTGTAGTCCTTGGTACAACGTGCGCCGATCTTAATGAAAATAAAAAAAATCCCTCTTCCCTTACCGGGCTCTTTGACCACATCCCTATAGCTCCCCTTGATGAAAAGAGCATGTTGGAGTTACTCAACAAAAAAGCCGACCTGAATGGAAATAGTGGAGTGTTAAAAGCCATTCAAAGCGACCCCTCTTTGATCTCCACGCTTTTTCCCTTTGCCAAGGGAAATCCGAGGGTGGCGATGATGCTTTATGATGTTTTGGAGAGACAAGGACCCCTTGCCCCTTACCCACTATTGCTTGGGCTGCTGGACCTGTTGTCTCCATACTATCGTTCTCTCATTCAAAACACCCCCGCCAAGGAAAGAAAACTTCTGGATTCCTTGCTCCAAAATGACAACTGGATGCCTCCGTCCAAGTTGGCCCGGGGTTTGGGTTGGGAGGGAAAAGAGGTGAGCGTTCTTTTAAAAAGGCTCATGAACAGAGGGCTGGTGAAAAAGGTTCGGGCAGGTTCGAAAAAATCTTTTTATGGCGCAGCGGAACCTCTTTTTTGCGCTTATTACCACATCTGGCATGTGGAAAGATTGAAAGAGTCTCCCGGAAATATCATCGATTTTCTACACCATGTTACCTCTTGCAAACAATGGGAAGAAGGAAAAGGCGAAGAAAGTGCCGGCGATCTTTATATAAACGGCCTTTTTTATGTAGAACCAAATTTAGCAGGGGCTCCGGATTTCGATGGTCTCACCCGGATACAGCAACTTTTCAAGGAGAAAAAAGGGGTTGAGTTGGAAAGAGAAATCAACTCACTGTTGCAAACATGGGAGGCGGATCCGGAAAGGAAACCCGTTCTTTTGTTTTCGCTTGGATTTCTTTATAGTTTGAAGGGGGAACATGAAAAGGCCATGGAGTGCTATCGAAAATGTTCAAAAAAAGCCTCCACCGCTCCATTGATTCTGAACAACATGGGTTCCGATTACCTTTTCCTTGGCCTCCAGGAAAAGGCCATGAAATGCTTTCTGCAATCCCTGGAATTACAAAATGATTTTCCTCCCGCCCTGGCAAACCTTGGGGTAACTTATTGCCAACTGGAAGAGAATGAAAAAGCCGTTGATTTTTTTATCCGTTTTGAAAAAGTGGCTGGGGAAAAGCTATTTTTAAGCCAATTGCAGGAGCCCTTCATTCACTTGATTTTCAAGAACTATTCCCTCTCCGTAGAAAAAATGTTTTTAGTAGAGAGTGAAGAGAAAAGCCTATCCTTCGTGGAAGAAAGACTATCCTTCATTCAGTCGCTTCCGCCCCATCAATTCCTTCCCGCGTTAATCAGCTTTCTTTTGCCGTTAACAAAACCCGCCGCCGCACCATTAGCTTCCAAGGTTTTCGACTCCATAAAAGCCACCTTCCCCATACAAACGGTTCAGGCTCTCCAGCCCATCTCTCTTGCCCTGCAATATCTTGAGTCGGATGATGAAGAGGTCCTGCTGGTGCAAAATGAAGAAATCCGAAATGCCGCCAGGATGGTGTTGAGCCAAGAAACAAGGTAAATCCCACCTCAAATCAACCAGCAAACGGGGTGCCCCTTTGCTGAATTGTGTCATTTATCCAGGTGACCCCCTTTTTTCATTTTTAAATAGCAGGTAAAACGAGGTGTGCAGTGGAAAGTCTGACAATAACAAGAGCGAAGAAGGCACTGAAAGCTGATATCGCTGATGTTGAGGCAACCTTGACGGAGCTTGCAGAGGAATCTGCACCACGTTCTGCAGTGATCGCCAGCTTGCAGCAATTGCGGGATCGACGGCAGCGAATTCGCAAAAAAACCGTAGTTGATTGGCATCAGCGCGCTCTTTGGCTAAGACAAGAGGGCTCAGGCATTCCACCGGACATGTTTGTACTGTACGCCTTAGCCTTTAACTCAAGCGGACGCCTGGTAGGTTGGGGCAGAGAAAAGGGTTGCCCGGTTGCACGACGTCAAAAGGTCTTCGCTCGGAACAAAACGGCGGAATCAGTGGTAGAACGGGCACTTTGTGAGTTGATGCGGTAGAGGCTCTCCGCCTTCCTTCTCCCAGTCCCTTTTCCAAGGCGACTAAAAGAAGCTGCCCGGAGGATCAAGGCCAGGATGGCCGAAATCAATCCTATTTCCAGGGCTTCATTTCTCCTCGGGGAGGTATTTCTTGATGTAAAAGATGACTTCCCAGACCTCCCCCTCGGTTAGCCAACCTTCCCATGGCCCCATATGGAGCCCTTCTCTTCCGGTGCCGTTCCAGATGGATTTGAAAAGCAGGGTGTTCGGCTTGTAAAGCCTTTCTCCCTTTGCAAAAGAGGGTATGGCGGCAGGGATTTCCGACCGGCCTTGAATTCCGTGACAATTCCAGCAGTGGGTGGTATAGATCTCTTCTCCGTTTCTTAAACCCCTGGAGTATCCGCTGAAGGGCAGTATGAGCACTCCAACAATTAACAGAAAAAAAATGGCGCGTTTCATTTGCATCACTTCCTTTCAAGTGCCTTCCCAGTTTGGGACAGGCTTAGATACTTCCTGGAAGCCTGAATCCTTTGATCAAACTGGTGAGATTTAGGCATCCTGGACAAAACTGATATCACGGAAATCGGATTGTAATGAGCCTTCTTCAGATAGTCGATAGCCGCCATATCCGCAACAATTTCCCTTTCCAATCCACCTTCTCCCCCGGACAGTCCGCTTAAAAGCCTTAATACCATCTCTCCTTTTTGCGGTTCTTTTTTTACATGGGCAATCTCATGGGCCAAAATGAAAGCCAACTCTCCTTCTGTTTCCACAAGACGGAGTAATCCTGACGTGATGATGATGGTTTTTGTGGGATATATACAGGCAGTGGGATATTTGTCCCGCAACAGGACAACTTTATTGAT
>JAJDAS010000210.1 GCA_029261755.1 Nitrospinia bacterium | reverse complement strand
TCCAACGTTAGTGACCCCTTTGTTGGGCCGGCAAGCGCCGATGGTACCGGTGTCGATAGCTTGGGCGTGGGACCCATTGCGGTTAACGCCATGTTTGTTCATGTAGATGCCACCAGGGGGCCGTCAGGATTTAGCTACCCGGCATTCCATAGGTCGAGGACGTGGGTACTTAGTTCTGGTACTTTAGCAACGCCAGGCACATCAACTACTCGTACCATAGACAATTGGGAGCAATAAATTTTTTTGAGCCGGCAAAATGTCTTTATCACCTGTTTTCAAAAGAAAAATGAAAAAGTTAATTTTTTATATGTTTGTAATGGTCATATCTTTTGGAGCAAAAGTTGCTTCCGCCGATACTGTCCACGTACCTCTCATCGTGCACTATGGCTCTTCGGACTATAGTCAGGTATATATCCACAATTTAGCTGATGAGGTTATGCAGATAACCGTTAGTTTTCTTCCCGATGATTTGTCGCAGACCGATCCATCGATACCGGATACGGCTTTGGGTGCAACCAATACTTTAACGAGTACTACGGTAAAAGGTAGATTTCTGGCTAACAATAAGACCTGGGCTATCATGACAAATGCAGCCGATTTCTTCAGCTCAACAACAAGTATGAAGAGGGCAACCATCAAAATTGTCTCATCCGGTGATGATGGCGGTATAACGGGACCTATTGGTGTTCATGCGCAATTTGTACACCTCGGCAGTGCTGGACCCACAGGCTTTTACTATCCGGTTGCATATAATGTTCACAGTTGGTTGCAATCTCAAGGAGTAGTGGGAGATACAACTATGATAAATTGGAAGCAGTAAATCGCAAGGATTTTATCTGCGGTTTGATTTAAAGATGGCCCGCACGTGATGGAGGCAATGAATTGTCTTCTCATTCACGGCTATATTACCTGAAAACATCCCCAGACTTGCCACATCCCCTACCTCACTGCGCAAGCAGAGAGGATCTCCTTCCACAACTCCTTTTTTCCCAACCCGGTTTTGGCGGAGCATAATATTGATGAGTCTGTGGTAATTTCCAGGGATGTTGCGATTTTCTTTTGGTTTTTGGTGATTTCCCCTTTTTTGAGCTTATCGGTCTTGGTGATGGCCGTGAGGAAAGGGATATCAAATTCGTGGAACCAGTCCATGAGAAGACGCTCATCTTCTACGGGATTGCGGCGGATATCAACCAGAAAGACCACGAGCTTCAAGTTCTGGCTGGATTGCAGGTAGGACTCGATCATTTTACCCCAATTCTTCTTCACCGATAGGGGAACTTTCGCGTAGCCGTAGCCGGGGAGATCCACAAAGACTAGCTTGTGGTTGATATTGAAAAAGTTGATTAGCTGGGTCTTGCCGGGAGTAGAGCTGGTCTTCACTAAGCCTTTGCGATTTATCAGGCAGTTGATGAGGGAGGATTTTCCCACGTTAGACCTGCCTACAAAGGCTACTTCCGGCAAATCCTCTTTGGGGTAATGCTCTTTACGAGTGGCGCTTTTGATGAATGTGGCAGAGATGGTTTTCATGGAAAAGAGGCCCTTACCCACCTTCTAATCCAGGAGGGAGCTGTTGATTTGGACGTCCGCTTCTTTCCTCAGGCTTTTCAACCAAGCAGTGAAGATGGACTCCTTTTTCCCACCCAAAATTTTTTGTCTGAACTTTTCCTTTTCCTCCTGGAGTTGGGAATCATCCATTTTTGTCTTTTCCTTGACGGTATACAAATAGTAGCTGTCGAACTGCTGGAAACTGTCGGTACCGCCCACTTCTTTTTGAAAAAGGTTGTCGACCTGTTCCTGGTTGAGCCGAAATTCTCCTCCTAAGGTCTGACGGTTCATCGGTTCGGAATCATTGGCCTTTAAATTGAACTTTTTTCCTATTTCCTCCAGGCCCTTTCCTTCGGCTAATTCCTTAGCCAATTGGGTGATTTTTTCGCCGCTTAATTTCCTGGCGGCTTCTTTTTTGTATGCCGACTGCACTTTTTCCTTCACCTCTTCCAAAGGAGGGATGGAGGAGGGGAGAGTGTCTTTTAATTGCAGCAGGTAATATCCTCCGGTTGCTTCAATGGGATTGCCCACCTCTTTCTCGTTTAGAGTAAACAGTTCCCGGATGGCTTCCATCGGATTCTTAAGTTCGCCTGCTCTCCGGTCTGTTCTGGCCAAGGGCTTGGTTTCCTGGATTTTGGTATTGAACTCGCCAGCCAGCTTTTCCAGGCTATCCGGCTGATTGGCCATCCCTTCCAAGAGACTCAAAATACTTCGTTTTGCCCTTCGCATTCCTTTCTTCATCTTGATGATTTTCACGATACCTTCTTTCGCTTCTTTCAGGGTCTTGGAGCTTTCTTCACGGATACCTTCCACTTTGATGATATGGTAGCCGAAAGGCGACATGACCAGCCCGCTGGTTTCACCCTTCTCCAGCGAAAATGCTTCCTCCTCGAATGGTTTGACCATCATGCCCTTTCGGAAAAATCCCAGGTCACCTCCCTTTTTGGCAGAGCCGGGATCATCGGAATGTATTTTGGCAAGTTCGGCAAAGTCATCTCCGGCGTCCAGTTTTTTTAGTATGGAATTCGCTTTTTCCCGTGCTTTTTTTACCGCTTTCTCCGAGGGAGCGCCTTTTTCATTGGTGCCGGAGAATTTTGCAAGGATATGCCTTGCATGCACCTCTTTAGGAGATTTGAATTCCTCCGGGTTGTCGTAATAATAGTCTTCGATTTCATCTTCCGCCACATGCGCCTTTTTGATAAAATCGTCAGCTGAGGCGAATATATATGCGGCGGACCTTTTTTCCGGCAACATGAAGTTGTCTTTGTTTTCTTTAAAATAGGACTGGAGACCTTCATCCTCCACAACCACCTGATCTTCAAACTGATCTCCGGTGAAGACTAGATAGCTTAGTGTGAGTTTCTCCCCCATTTTTTTGCTGTATTCGCGTATTTCCTGCTCCGACACCTTGGCGGTTCCCTTCACCATATTTTCCATTTTGGAAACCAGCAGGTCCAGGCGGGTTTGCTCTTCAAAATCCTTGGGAGCTAAACTGTTGTTGCGAAGGAAATTCCGGTAGATATCCTCTTTAAATTGACCATCAACCTGGAATGCCGGAATAGCCTTGATCCTCTCCCTCACTTCAAAATCGGTGGTTATCAGTCCTTCCGTTCGAGCCTTTTCAACAAGCAATCTTTTGTTAATCAGGTTTTCAAGGGTAGCGTCTTTGATGCTCTTTAGCATGCTTTCCTGCATATCAGCACCCTTCATCTGACTCCTATAGAAATCGCGCATTTGCTTGAAGGATTTTCGGTATTCCCTCAGGGTAATGTTTTCTTCGTTTACGGTTACCAATACGTTGTTTTCCTGGCCAGCGCCCCCCATTCCCCACGAATAAAAAATGGTACCTACGAATGCGCCTACTACAAGCCAGAGGATGGCCTTGATCAGCCATGACTGGGAATGTTTTCTCACTAACTTTAACATCAAAACTCCTGAATTGGGTTATTTAACTATTGCAATGTTGTCTGAGAATTGGAAATTTTAAAACTAAAAATGATACCATAGCCGGGTTGTGGTTATCAAAATTATGCTGATGCTGCCTCAACTAAAATCTATTTCAATGAAGATGACATTATGACTGCAAAATTAAAAAATTCTTCCGATCTGGCCTCTATGATCGACCACACGGTCCTGAAGCCGGAAACAACGGAAAAAGAGATTCGGAAGCTTTGCGAAGAGGCTGAACGGTATGGTTTCAACACCATCTTTATCCCCCCTACCTTTGTTCCTCTTGCCAAACGGTTGCTGAAGGGGAAGGAGATCGCCGTGGGGACTACGGTAGGTTTTCCACTGGGAAACCAGACTTCCCATGTGAAAATGATGGAGGCTAGAAATGCTCACGCCCGGGGCGCAGACATCCTGGATATGGTTGCAAACGTGGGTTTTATTAAAACGGACAGCAAGCAGGAATTCATACATGAGGTGAGGGAGGTAATCAGGGTGAGTCCCTGTCTCAACCACAAAGTGATTATTGAGACCTGTTTGCTCACTGACGAGGAAAAGGCCAGGGTTGCTGAATGGATTGTGGGCGCGGGAGCTGATTACGTGAAGACCTCCACTGGCTTTTCCAATGGTGGCGCCACGGTGGAGGATGTGGACTTGCTCAACAAAACGGTGGGAGATCGCATCAAAGTCAAGGCATCGGGAGGCATCCGAACCTTGGAGTCCGCATTAGCCATGGTGGAAGCCGGGGCTTCCAGAATCGGCACCTCCAGCGGCATTTCCATCATGGAAGCATGGGAAAGCAAGCTGATGGAGTGATGGAACGATGGAATGGTGGCGAAGCCAAATGACGCTTTTCTAATGACGGTTTACCTAATGATCCGAAAAACTTTACCCATAAATCTACACTTCTTACCTTTGCTATTAGTTCTGGCACTTTTTTCCGGCTGTACACTGGAAAAGATGGCCGTCCGTTCATCCATTTCCATTCTGGATAAGAGTGTGGAGGCCATGGAGGAGGAATCGGATTCGGAGTTTGCCAGGGAGGCCATGGCGGCAAATCTGAAAATGATGGAGGGGTTGATGAAGGCAGACCCCGAAAACGACCATCTGCTCCTTTTGGCCGCTCAGGGTTTTGGAGGGTATGCCATTAGTTTTATCGAGGATGAAGACCCGGAAAGGGCAAAGGGATTTTACAAAAGGGGTAAGGATTATGGACTCAAAATACTCAAAAAGAAAAAAAAGTTTGGGGAGGCGTTGTTTGGGAATATGGAACAGTTTCATGCGTCCTTTTCCGAATTCGGAACAGAAGATGTTCCCGCACTGTTTTGGACCGGTTACAACTGGGGGCAATGGCTCAACCTGAGCAAGGACTCCCCGGAGGCTATTATCGAAATGCCCAGGATCGAGGCCTTGATGAAATATGTGTTGGAGTTGGACGAAGGATACTACTTCGGCGGTCCCCATCTTTTCTTCGGCGCTTATTATGCTGGAAAGCCCAGGATGTTCGGCGGGGACCCGAATAAAGCCAAAAGGCATTTTGAGCGGGCCTTGGAACTGAGCGGAGGCAGGTTTCTCATGATTTCCTATATGTACGCAAAGACCTACGCGGTTCAGGTCCAGGATAAAGAACTTTTTGAAAAATTGTTGAAAGGTGTTTTGGAAGCACCCGCGGATATTCTTCCTTCTCAGCGCCTGGCTAATGAAGTGGCAAAATCGAAAGCCAAGAGGCTATTGGCTCAGGCGGAGGATTTATTTTGACACCCAGGAAAGGATTATTGTAATATTAATGGCTGGTTTTCCGGTTCAAGTCCAAAAAGCGCTAAAGTGAACCGTCAAAAGACTATGAAGACCGGAAGGCTATGAATTTTGGGTCCTTCACTTATTAACCGGAACAGTTTCTAAAATCTTCAATCTAAAATCAAAAATCTAAAATAGTATGTGTGGGGCTGTGGCGCAGCTGGGAGCGCGCTTGAATGGCATTCAAGAGGTCGGCGGTTCGATCCCGCTCAGCTCCACCATTTAAAAACAACGGGTTCGCCGATTTGGCGGGCCCTTTTTTTTTGAAATTGTATAGTTTTTGTCTAGTTCGTTCCTCCCCTATGGAATCCTCCAGAAGTTCCATTGCCTTCTGTTTATGACTTGGAACCAAATGGGCATACCGCAAAGTCATGCCTAAAGTCTTATGTCCCAATAGTTCTTTCACCGTCGCATTATCGACACCAAGGGTCAAATCCATTTTTGACTGCATAATGTTTTTATTTTTTCATATTGCTTGGACAATCTTTTGTTTTTCTTCAACTTTTCTCTAAAACGACAACAAAGGGACCCAACAGTTCTGTAGGAAGATATTTTATATCTTTTGGCAATTGCTGAAAACGAAAGCCCGGATAGCTCTCTTGCCAAAGAGACGGCTATATGGCGCTGAATATTTTCCTCACCTCTACTGCTGGAAAAAAGCTTGTCCTCAGAGATTTTGAAATATTTGCAAACCTCATGATTTATCTTTTCTATTCTGCCTTCTCCCTGAATACCTTTTTTCTCCTTAATTTCTACATTCAATTGGTGGTCTGAATAAACAAACCGTTCTTTTATCTTCTTAATGAAACTTGCCTCTCCCAATATGCTGCTTTGGTTCTTTTTGGAATAAAATTTCGTTACCTCATCATCTAAATCCTGCTTTGCAAATTCTTTCCACATTGCTGTTGCCTGACTTCTCTTTCTTGCGAAACTCAATAGTACAGGATCAATATTCAACCATTCTTCTCCGCTTTTACCCTTCATATAATTTTTGCAGCTGCTCCATTTGTAGTCCTCTATTTTTTTCACCATTCCTGCCTTTAGCGGATTACGGTGGATGTATCGAACCACGCCCGTCAAATAATGCTCTTCCTGAACTAATACCGCCTTGTAACGCCCTCGGAAAAGCGGGCCGTCCTTTTTATGGACCCGATTATACCTCTGAGTATAAACGCCGTTTAAATGCCTCATAAATCGGGAAAGGTTTCCTTCGGGAGTAAAGACCAGGAGATGATAATGATTGGGCATGAGGCAATAGGAAGATACATACACGTTAAAGAGATTACAGGCTTCCTTTAATGTGGTTAGAAACAGCCGACAATCCTCTTTGTCAGAAAATATTTTCCTGTACCCGGCGCCTCGGTTCATCGCATGATACCAAGCTCCGGGATATTCAATTCTTAGTGGACGGACCATTACTTTATTCTAAAGATTAATCCTGATGCAGTCAAGAGTGGATTTGACCCCTTTCTTATTATCAATAATCAAGTCTCCATAATTCTGAGTTGCGGATTTCAGATAAATGGTTCCCGCTCCACCGTTGCTATAGGAGCCTGTTCCTCCGGCTGCGGTGATATTGCCGGTATTAAAGCCGGAAAGAGTATCATAGTAG
>JAJDAS010000209.1 GCA_029261755.1 Nitrospinia bacterium | reverse complement strand
TCCTACTTTAAAAAAATGGTTTTAAGCCACGACCAAATAGGATTCAAAGGATAAGAAAAGATAGGGATTGTTTTTTGGGTGAAGAGATTGGATTGGGTGGGGTGGGTTATGCCAATGAATCATGAAACTTCTTAATATCTTCACCATTTACTTCAAACTGCAATCCTGGTAGTAAGTAAAGTTCGTTGTGCTTGAGGAAAGATAGCCTAAGGGGTAGGTTAGCTTGTCTTGTTTGTGTTGCACACATGGATTGTTAAATCCACCGCCTGGTATACCTGAATAGCTATATTTTGTACAAGTTATGACAAAAACTTTTATGGTGAGCGGCTTATTAACATCATAATACGGTTTCACACAAACTTTCGTGGTATATCCAGCATAATTAATCATATTCGAAACGGCGTTTGAGCCGGACTTGGTTTTTAAACTCTGACTCCCTGGCGTCTCGAAACTATATTTGATCATCCTACTATAGCATGAGGCCCCCGGGTTATTTCCATTTGTGGCGTTGGTAACGCAAACTGTCCTTTCTTCTATTTTTGGTCCTGCCGCTCTTCTTGGGGATGCCCAAGCATCCGTAGCTGTTAAGCCAATGACTGTAACGACCATTATCGTATACAAGAAAAACTTTTTTTGCATTGCACGCCTCTTTAGTCATTGATTGTAATATCGTGCCGTCTCAAATGAAATATAACCGATTTTCGATTAAGCTTTCCCTTACTCAATATTTCGCATCATCGAAAAAAGTATAATGACAAAGATTATTTTTGTCAACAAAAATTATTTTAAATTCATTTCCCACATCAATTCCCCTCTATTTATTCCCCACCCCTCAATTCAAATCAAACACAGGCTCTCTCAGTAAACTTATACTCCTACTTTAAAAAAATGGTTTTAAGCCACGACCAAATACGGCTCTAATGATAAGAAAGGATGAGAAATAAATTGAAATGGGTGAGGTGGGTTGTGTTTTGGAAGTGACTGGGGTCACCCATTAGAAGGCACGTTGTCACACCTTGAATGTTGCATATAAATATTAATTTGGTATAGCCAAATCTTGTTGTATTAAATGAGGCAAGGAAGGTTTCTAAGTATGCTCGGATTAGAAAAATAGAGATACTTTTTCTGGACACTGCCGATACATCTAGTGCAATAATCAAGGTATGCCCCCAATTTTTGACCCCAATTTTATTGCGATCACTATCTGTATGACGAAAAACAATAGTTTTTTTGTTGGTTCTCTGCAGATTATCAGCGGAGTGAGGGAATGCAGTGAGAAGAATTGTTTTGCTTATTATTTGTATAATTATTTTATCTTCACACAGAGCTGAATCTGGCTCTATTGTGTTGTTAAATGGATTTCAGCTATGGCAATATAAAAAACTTGTCCGCACCTTATATGGAGATCCGTACAGGACAAAGGAAACAGATGTCTCTATCTTGGAAGCTCATTTAATTGATCAAGAAGCCTATATGGTCTTTGAATATCTCAATAAAATGCCAAACAACATTTATTCGATTCAATTGACGGGTCGCACAAAAAAAATGTTGCCGTTCAAAGAACTAGTGCTTGGTGATGATGAAAAAAAGATTGAAAGAATACTTGGTAAACCTTCGAATATTAAGGTAATCGAAGAACCAAATGTAAAAAAATATGAATTTACTGATTCAAATTATTCAATTGAGTTAGACGAAAATGGGAAGCTCTACAGTATACGTATTCATAGTTACTCTAAGTTAATGTCAAATGTTAAAAATCATGATAAACATTGGGAAGAATTTAAAGCGGCAATTTTAGCAAAAGATATCAAAACCATATTGGAACAAATGAGACCTGATGTTAAAATATTTAGAAGTGGCAAAGTTCTTTTTATTAACAAAAGATATAGTGAATTTTGTGTAAATCCAGATTCCGCTTTTATCTCAGCTTTAACGGATAATGCCAATAGTGTGTTTGCTGAGCTACATAGAGTAGAACCTGAAATTGAGTTGAGATTGGTGACGAAATTTCCAATAGTTATATTTTATAAATTTTCCAAAGGAAAAATATTGAAAGAAATAGTATTTTCTACTTTTAATGAAAAATATCGTATTCAAAAAATTGTATTTCAAGATCGATAAAAAAAACTAAAGGAATGCCCCTATCGCTTAGCCATAAACAGGGAAAAGTTTATAATTATTCTTACATTGCTTAATAAACTTTCATAGACTTATGAGGAGGTATATAGTTTGAAATTAAAAATTTCATCATCCGCTTTTATGCGTACAAGTCTTTTCGTCAATCTCTTATTTCTGTCAGTTGTTTATTTGTGCTGTGCTAGCGATTCTGAACTGCCTGAGCTTGAAGAGAGAGCTTTAAAATACTTTAATTCAGGGCAATACCAGCAAGCAATTGATATTTATTCAAGAATAATCACAATTAATTCAGAAGATATTGCGGATCTTGTTGCATACATTAAACGTGCAGAAGCATATTTGGAATTAGAAAATCCAAACGCAGCTATTAAAGACTATACGAAAGCTATCGAACTTATAACACCATTAAAAGACTTTGATGAATATCATGCAGACTTTCTTTTCAGAAGAGGTTTAGTTTATGATTCGCTTGGCAATCTTTTAAAAGCAGTTGAAGATTATTCAAAAGTTATAGAAATGAACCCTGATGATGCATTAAGAGCTTATAATAACCGAGCAGTTGCATTATCAAAACTTGGTAAACACAAAGAAGCTATCAAAGATTGTAATCATTATATTTCCAGAGATCAAAAGTGGGCTGTAATCTACTACGTAAGGGGAGTATCAAAAATTGAACTTAAGGACAAAAGTGGTATAGATGACTTAAAGATTGCTGCTCGTATGGGCCATAGATATGCTCAAAGTACTTTAATTCAGGCTGGAATCAATTGGAAAAAATAGTGAAAAATTCGAGCAATAGGAAGACGATCAGCTATATTTTTTTTGGTATCACTGTTATTGGTTTAGTAGGCTCAATAGCTTCTATATATAGCCTATCAAAAGACAAAGGGTCTATTACTCAAGTTACAGGAGATAATAGTCCAGCAATCAATGCTAAAGGAGACGTAACTATCACTATTGAAAAGAATGTCCAGCTAAAACAAGAAACTAAAAACCCAGATGACATTTTTTTTTCTAATCTTGATTCATTACATAAACTTGCGGAAGAGGGCAACGCAAAAGCTCAGAACTTAATGGCTTATGCTTATGCTAATAACATGGGAGATCTTGTAACTGCAAAAAAGTGGTATTATTTATCAGCAAAGCAAGGTAATTCAAGAGCTCAATATAATCTTGGGGTTATGTTTGAAAATGGGTCTGGAGGAGAAAAAAATTTTGTCCGTGCCCTACGATGGTATTTAAAAGCGGCAAATGCAGAATTTGACAAAGCACAATTTGCTGCAGGAAAACTATACATTAATGGTCCTGGAGACGTAACGATAAATTATGCTGAAGCTTTACGCTGGTTTACGGCTGCTGCTGAACAAGGTTTTGTTCAAGCCTACTCTGATTTAGGTTTAATGTATTTGAATGGTGAGGGAATAAAAAGGAATATGGCTAAAGCTATTGATTATTTTCGCGCTGGAGCTGAAGTAGGAGATGTAGATTGCCAACAACATTTAGCTTGGAGATATTATAGTGGAGAAGGTGTTCCAAAGAGTTATAAATTGGCAATCAAATGGTTCAAAAAGGCAGCTGACCAAGGAGATGCAAAGTCACAATTGCAACTTGGCTATATATATACGAATGGCTTTGGGGTACCAAAGGATAATAAAAAAGCTTTTGAGTGGAATAATAAAGCTGCTGAACAAGGAAACATGGATGCAGAGAAGAATTTGGGGATTTTTTATTTAGAAGGTAGAGGAATACCACATAACTTGGAGAAAGCACTTTATTGGTTTAAGCGAGCAGCTAAGGGGGGGCAGCCTATGGCCCGCACTGCTTTAGAAAATCTTGAGTCATCAAATAATTAAAGCATGTGAGCGAAATAAAGGTCCTTATCTCGTCAGTTGACACAATTCATGTGTTCTCATACAGTAAATCCTACAAAAGGGGTCAAGTCCACTCTTGACTGCATTAGAGGTTTACTGATTATCTCCGCCCCATCTATTACTTGCTTCGCTTCGTAAAAAATAGGATTCGGTTATTTAATTTTGTATCCTGTAAAAGGGTCTGCTTTTGGCTTTAGTTTTGTGAAGGTTTGAGTTGCGAAAGAGCTGGGGGACGAAAGAACTTAAAACCCATTGATGCATTGAATGATTGAGTCATTGAATCACTGATCGACAAACCTTAAACCTGAAAACTTTAATAGTCATTTGTCATTTGGCTTCGCCGTCACTTGAAAACGTCATTGAAAAACGTCATTGATGGTCATTTAGCTACGCAGCCATTTATAAACTCTGATTAAAAAATTATTTTTAAAACAGTGGCACTCCCCAAAAAAGTCAAAACCGCAGTGACACAGTACCTGCTCTCCAAAATAAACACCAAAAACTTCTTTTGACAGGATGAACAAGATAAACAGGATTGATCTTTTGGAACTAAACAATCATCTTGTCTATCCTGTAATCCTGTCTAAATTTCTCTAATAATTTAAATATCTTTGGCTATATTTTAAAAAGTTGTTAAGCCCAGAGCTTCAAACTCAGTCCTTAAACTTCTTAATCTCCATCCTCAACTCCTTCAACTGCTCTCCGCTTACATCCGAAGGGGCATCGGTCATGAGGCAAGTGGCCTTTTGGGTCTTGGGAAAGGCTATGACGTCACGGATGGCCTTTGCGCCGGTTAGGATGGTTACCAGCCTATCCAGCCCCAGAGCGATGCCACCGTGAGGAGGAGCGCCGAACTCCAACGCCTCTAATAGAAAACCGAATTTCGACTGTGCTTCCTCATCGTCTATGTTCAATG
>JAJDAS010000208.1 GCA_029261755.1 Nitrospinia bacterium | reverse complement strand
ACCGTAATGCTTTGGGATGCCCTGGAAGGAAAGCTGTTAAAAACCCTGAAAGGACATACGGATTACGTTCAGTCCGTATCCTTTTCCCCGGACGGCGCCCGGATCGTTTCCTGCGGTCTGGATAATTCCATCAGAATATGGAACGCCGTGGAAGGGAGGGAGATTTACGCCATCCATTACCTGCCCCAGGGCCAGTGGGCCTCCATTACTGGGAAGAAGGTCTTGGCCTGCTCCGAGGGGGCCGCGCCATACCTGGGCTATTCCTTCGGTCTGGTCCGCATCCCGGTGGAGGCTTTTTGTGATTTGCAGGTTAGTGAGGGGCGGAGGACAGAGGACGGAGGACTGAAAACACCGAGGGACGAAGAGACGCTAAAACAATAAGGAAGGGGATTTATTTAAAACATCGACACAGTCGATGTACTCCAAAAAATGCATAAAAACGTATGCATTACGGCCAGGCGAGAAGGCTGGGCTTTGCTTTTAACCTGGAACCCTGAACCGGGAACCTGAGCTGAGCAGATTTAATCCTCCTCTTCTTCTTCATACTTCTTCTTACGTTTCTTTGCTTTTTTCTTTTTCTTACTTTTTTTCTTCTTTTTGTCCTTTTTGTGTTTCTTTTCTTTCTTCTCTTTTTTCCCCTTCTTTTTCTTCTCTTTCTTTTCGGTTCCGGCTTCAGGCGGCTTGGGTGGTCCCTTGATACCGCAGGATGAGACGATGGGAAGAGAGAAAAGGATGAGAACGATTAAAACGAGGAGTTTCTTGGTTGTTTTCACTATGATAACGTTTCTGAGTGATTGATGGCGAATAGTTAGCGACAAGGTAAAGAAGTTTCAGCTTTACTCGTTACTTGTCACTCGTTACTCGTCACTGCCCTTATTCAGCCCAATACTTTCCGTATTCGTCCAGGTGGGTGAGGGTGGAGAGATCCTTCATACTGTCCAGGAAAACCTTGCCGTTCAGGTGGTCCAGTTCGTGCTGGATTACCACGGCCAGAAACCCGTTGGCTTTGAAATCCAGTTTCTGCATCTTTCGGTTGAATGCCTTCACCTCAATGGATTGGGGCCTTGGCACTTTTCCCTTCAGATAAGGCACACTCAGGCAGCCTTCCCAGTCTTCCATCACATCGTCGGAAAACCAGGTAATGGTGGGATTGACGAGAACCATTAAGGGAATTTCTTCCACGTCTTCGTAACGGGGATTTTTTTTCGACTCAAGCACCAGGATCTGTTTGGAGTGGTGCACCTGATTTGCGGCCAGCCCCACGCCTGCGTATTCCCGCATGGTGCCCACCATATCATCAATGAGCGTTTGCACCCTGGGATCTTTGAGTTCTTTTTCCGAAAGGGGGGAGGTGGGCTTGCGTATAACGGGATGGCCGAGCCGGGCAACTTTCAAAATAGACATAATAAAAACATTGAGAGATTGAGCCATTGAGAGATTGAATCATTTTTAAATGACTCAATGACCCGATGACTCAATGATTCATTGCCCTACAAGAGTGGATGATCACTTAGCGCCTTGATCCTGGCCCATCGGCGGTCTAGTTCTCGCTGGGATTCCTCCAGGATATGTTTGTTTTCCGGCTTCAGGATATGCTTCGTTTTCCCCATATATTTCAGCCATTCCTCGATGGGGACCTTTTTATCCTTTGCCTCAGGATCGTAATTCAGGGTGGTAATGCCGTGTTCTACCTCATAGAGGGGGAAGAAACAGGAGTCTATGGCGGCTGACATTATGGCTTGGCCGTCTTTATCGGCGGACCTCCAGTTCAGTGGGCAGACGGAAAATAGTTTGCCGAAGGCCATACCTTCATGCTTCGCGTAGTACTGGGCCTTGGCCGCCTTGGTAATAAGATCCTTGTAATTGGAATCCGTGGCGGTGAAGACGTATGGAATATGGCAGGCCGAGAATAGTTGGGCCGAATCCTTGTGATGGAATTTTTTCCCTTTCCCAACCGATCCCACATTGGAGGTGCTGGTGGCGTGTCCCAGGGGGGTGGTGAAGGAAAGCTGGTTTCCGGTGTTCATGTAACCCTCGTTATCGTACTCAAGGATGATGAGGTTGTGGTTTCGGAATGCGGTGCCCAGGGCGGGTCCCAGTCCGATATCCAGACCACCATCTCCGGTGACCATTACAAAGGTAATATCCTGATCCTTAGGAATTTCGCCGCGTCGTTGCCGCTCCTGATACATCTCCACCACACCGCTCAGAGTAGCCGCTCCGCTCTGAAAGAGGTTGTGGATGTAGGTTACCCGAAAAGAGGTGTTTGGAAATCCGGTGGTAACCACCATTCCGCAGCCGGTGTGCCAGAGCATTACCACATGGCCGGTGATCCCTTTGAGGAAGGTCCCGATATTTGGAAAGATACCGCAACCGGGACAGGCCCCGTGCCCTGGAACAATCCGTTGTGGCATGGCAGTGAGGTCCCTTTGCCTGACCCCTTTTACCTTCAGCTTGCCGGTGCCTTCGTCTTTCGTTACAGAGATAACATCCGGTGAGGATTCATCCAGCGTAATGGCCTTGAAAGGCTTTGGTTCCTTGTATTCCGGGTCTCCGGGAGATATTCCAATATAGTCGTAAAGGACATCCACTTTCCCCTTTTTCGCCGCTTCCAGGGCCAAGTTCAGCATGGTCTCACCGTCTTCGCGGAAGAAGTCCTTGCCTCCCAGTCCGTAAATCCTGGAAAGAACCAAACTGCGGTTATCGGGATCATCCTTCAGGGCGGCCTTGACCTCGTGGGTCATGCTGCCTCCGTTGGCGCCGTAAGAATCGGCTCTGTCGGCCACCAGCACAGCCCTGGTGTTTTTAAAAGCGGCGGCGACCTCTTTGTGCGGGAAAGGCCGGATCACGGTGGGATATACCATTCCTACCTTCTCTCCCTTTTCCCTCAGCCTGTCAACTGCCTCCATAGCGGTATCGGCGGCAGAATTGAGAATAAAAATGGCGGCTTCGGCGTCTTCCATCTTGTAGGTGTTCAGTACATTGTACTGTCTGCCGCTGATTTCCGCGTACTCATCGAACACACCCTGAATGGAGTCGTAGGCGGCCTCCATGGCCATGCTCAGCTGCTTTTTGTTGTTGATCTGGTCGGGGTCGTTCATATAAGGTCCGATGGTGACCGGATTCGCCGGGTCCACCGAGGAGACCGTAGGTTGGAATTCTCCCACGAAGTCGGCCACGATCTTTTTATCGGAAAAATGGTGGATCTTTCTTTTCTGATGGCTGGTGAAAAAACCGTCGGAGGCCACAATCACAGGCAACCGAACATCCTGAAGTTCGCCGATCTTTACGGCCAGGATGTTCATGTCGTATACCTCTTGTGGGTCTTTGGCCATGAGGATGATCCAGCCCATATTCAAAGTAGACATCACGTCGCTGTGGTCGCCGCGGATGTCCAGAGGACCCGAAACGCAACGGCAGACAATGTTCAGAACCATGGGAAACCGGGTGCCAGATTGCACCGGCAACTGCTCGATAGCGTAGAGGAGTCCGTTGGCCGAGGTGGCGTTGAAGACCCTTCCACCGGCGGTGGTGGCTCCGTAACAGATCCCGGCGGCCCCGTGTTCTCCGTCGGCGGGTACCATATTTACATCGTGTTTGCCGTTGGCCCCCATTTCCTCAAGATATTCCGCTATCTCTGTAGAAGGGGTAATGGGGTAATAGCCCATCACGTGGTAATTGATCTGGCTGGCGGCAAAAGCGGCTGCCTCGTTTCCGCTCATGAACTCCACCGTCTGGGTGCCGGAAGCAGTTTTTGTATCGTCTTTAATATCTTGAGTTGCCGTTGTCATAAATTCCTCCGTATTATTTTTTACCCGCCTTTAAGACTGGGTGAATCCATCCTCGATTATCTTTTTATCCACTTCGTACTCTTTTTCCGCCTTCAAGGCGTCGAATTTGCAAATCTCCACGCAACGCAAACACCCTTTACAATATTGGTATTCGATTTTTTGAAGGGTCTGCCGCTCCTTGCCTTTTTTGTCCGCTTCCTTAGCCCAGACCATGCAGTAGTCGGGGCAAGTAATGTCACATTCTCCGCAAGAGGTACATACGGTTTTATCCAAGACAGGAACCCATCCACTCCGAGAGGTGCTGAGATCCTTGCTGATGGCGCTTCCGGGATTGGTAAGGACGCCTCCCATGTTCTGGTTGAAATATCCGATCTTTTGTCCTTCTCTGGTGAAAGGAACATAGGGATATTTCCCGTCCGGCTCAAAGTATTTGGAGACCCCTTCGTTGTACCCTCTGTCGAAGGTTTTTAGGTTTGGCTCGATGAGAAAAGCGTATTTTTTGCCGAGATTTTTTCGGATCATCTCCTTTACAGCTTCGGGATCGATGAAGCCGCTGGCCTTGCAGATGGCGCCCAGGAGAGCGGTATTCACACGTGTTTTTTCTTCCACGGCTATTTTCATGGCATCCAGGCAGACCATGGTCCCACCGTGCAACTTCAAATGATCTCTCGCTTCATCCGGGGATTTGGAAGTGGACAGAATAACCACGGTGTCCTTACCCGCTCCCTGGGTAATGGGCACATTCTTACCCATTTCTTCATGGAAGATTATCAGGATATGGGGTTCCGTTACAGGGCTATTGACCCTCACCTCTTTATCCGGAGCACAAAACCGGACAAACGACTTCACCGGCGATCCTTTTTTCTCTGATCCGTAGCTGGAAAAGTTGGATCCGTTATAGCCCATGCCCAGGATGCCTGCCTCACCTAAGATTTTCCCGGCGAGATTGGCTCCAAAACCTCCAATACTCTCCATTCTGACCTCGAAAAAGCCGGAATCGTTTACCTTCGGTAACTCTATATGGTTTCCTTTGCTCATGCTATCCTCTGTGTGAAAAAGTCATAATTCGCCTATTATAATGGACTGGTGGAGGGTTTACAACTTTGCTTTGCAAAAGAGAATAAAGAATAAGGCGGTCTCTTTAAAGACCGCCATTTTTCTAGCTAATTGATCACCCTTTGTCGAATTCTTCCGCCATCTGGCCATATATTTCCCTCCGCAACTTCCTGATTTGAGTGAAGTCGTGTGTGGGATTTTCTCTGTGGGCTAGAAAAACAGCGAGAAGTTCTCTTTCGGGATCGAAAAAAAAGGAAGATCCGGTAAAGCCGAGCATTCCATATGAACTCTTAGAAAATTTCGTGCCCGCATTGGAGGAATCACCGGTCTTTTTCATCCAGCCCAAATAAAATTCCGAATTGCCCATGGAGAGGGTTTGCCGAACCAATTCCACGGGAGCAATCCCGCCGGTTTTTAAGGCCCAAAACCAGTTTCGCACGGAGGTAAGGTTTCCGAAAAGTCCGGCATGAAGAGAAGCTGAGTCCATCCTGAAGCAGTTGTCATCGTTCACCTCTCCCCGCAACAACCCCTTCCGATGCTGGAATGTGTTTTTTGTGGGAAGGATCCTCGCTTCGCTGGAATAGGGAGCGAAATTGCCGGGATAACGAAGACCGTCCCACTCTTTCTGAAGGCCCCATTCTTCCCATAGCTGGTCCACACGCTTTCCAGTTTTGTTTTCC
Organism: Nitrospinia bacterium; assembly: GCA_029261755.1. Classification (GTDB taxonomy): domain Bacteria; phylum Nitrospinota; class Nitrospinia; order JACRGO01; family JACRGO01; genus JACRGO01. Next base: position 1,777 of record JAJDAS010000208.1, on the reverse strand, counting down.
ATGATGTGGGTCAACAAGAGGAAGCCAAGGTCGGAATAAAGCGGCTTTTCTTCTCCGGTATTTTCCGCAAGTACGGAAGCGAATATTTCCTCTCGCCCGGAAAATGGATAATAATCCCGCCAGGCCGGGAGTCCCGATTCATGAGAGAACAATTCCTTCAGAGATAGATCTTTTACGTTGTTCCCGGCATGGGGCAATAAATTACCCACCAGGCTTTCTTCATTCCATAGCCCTTTATTCTTTCCTATTAAAAAGAGCGTGAGGCCGGAAATGACCTTGGTGAGGCTGGCCAGGTCGAAGAGGGAATCGGAGTCTTTCAGCGTAGATACTCTGAATAGCTCTGCCTCCTGATGCGAAACGGATAAGGCCCCATGGGAGATGATTCCTGACTGCTTGCTGGATTCCAGGATTTTTTGGCAACACGAAGAGGATTGTGTCTGATGGCTGGACATTTTGTTTAAAGAAAAACTGTTAAAAAAGAATTCCCACTTCCTATTGCGCAAAGGGAAAAAATATTGAAAATTGGAAATTTTAGATTTAAAATATGCAATTTCCAATTTAGAATTGTTTTCAAATTTCTCCAACGAATGGTAACGTTTTTTTGGTTGGTCTATTTTACTATACCGACTATTATTTGCAATTGAGGAGAATAGTCAATACTATTTTGAAATGTGCTGAAAAAATTTCGTTTTAAAGCTGGACAAAATCTAACGAGAGATGTTTGAAATTTATTGGCGTTGCTATGTTTTTGGGACGTTTAATTAGCTTAGGAATGCAGGAAACTATGAAAAAACCGGAAGAATAAAAAACTGTGAAGAACCTTCCTGCATTTCCTGCCTTCCTAAGAGTTGAATTTCTAAAGTTCTTTCCTTTCAAAAGAAAAAATGAAAAGCAGAGATCATGTCTGGAAATCCGGGAAGCATGCCCAAACTTTTTTAGAAGGGGTGCGCGGTGCAGTTCCGTTAGCTGAGGAGCAAATTGCTCTTATGCAGCGGCTCATTTCCAAATGGAAACCCGACTTTACAAATTTCCTGGATATTGGTTGTGGTGACGGGATCCTGGGAAACGCCATATTAAAGATGAAACCCAAGGCAACAGGTGTGTTCCTGGACTTTTCCGAAAGCATGATGGACGCTGCCCGAAAAAAACTCGGCGCCGGCAGTTCGGTAAAGTTTGTCAATGCGGATATGGGAAAACCGAATTGGGCTAGGACCTTAAGCGATTTCAATTCCTTTGACATCATTGTTTCCGGCTTCGCCATACATCATCAAACCGACGAAAGGAAAAAAGAGCTTTATCGTGAGATACATACTCTGCTCACTCCCGGTGGCGTTTTTTTGAACCTGGAGCATGTGGCATCCAGGTCACAGGCCATTGAGCACGTGTTTGATGATTATTTTATCGAAGCTCTTTATTCCTACCATTCCGGATTTGATCAAAACAGGACGAAGGAAGAAATAGCTGGGGAATATTACAAACGGCCCGACAAAGATGCCAATATTTTAGCGGCCGTGGAGGCACAATGCGACTGGCTGCGAGAGATTGGTTATGAGGACGTGGATTGCTTTTTCAAAGTATTCGAGCTGGCCCTCTTTGGGGGCAGAAAGAAGGGTTAACGGAATAAGGGAAAGATTTATAACATCGAACATCCAACACATATAAAAGGCCCTCTGGTCAAGGGGTAGAATATCCCTATAACGACAAAAAATCGCTTTGCGACCAGGCGAACGTTGTCCGCCTGCGGATTTTCGAACTTGGCCAAGATAAAAACTAAAAA
>JAJDAS010000207.1 GCA_029261755.1 Nitrospinia bacterium | reverse complement strand
ACCTTTTGTTTGAAAAATCATTAAGTTCAAAGTATGGCATGGCCAATTTTAAATTTCTTAACTTTCTGGAAGAAAGTGAGTTGCTCGCTGAAAAGGCTAAGAAATTTAATCCCGACTTGTTGGCTTTTTCATCCGACTACTACCTTTATCCACAAATAAGAGAGGTTGCCAAAAACCTTAAAAAACAACTAAATGTGCCAATTATTTTAGGTGGCATTCAGGCCACATCTTCTCCCGAAGCGGTATTAAATGAAGACTTTATAGACATGATTTGCGTTGGCGAGGGAGAATATGCCCTTCTTGAGCTAGTCAAAAGAATGGAGGAAGGGAAAGATATTTGCAATATTGAAAATATTTGGACAAAAAAAAATGGGGTTATTAATAAGACGCCTTTAAGGCCTTTGATTCAAAATATTGATAGCCTTCCTTTTCCTGATCGGGACCTGTTTTACGAAAATGGGGCATTCCGGGAAAACTTGATGGTAATAAGTTCAAGAGGGTGTCCTTATGTTTGTTCATTTTGCCACAATACAACCCAGAAGGACTATTATCATAAAAATGGTAAATATCTAAGACGCAGGTCTGTTTCCAATGTTTTAGAGGAAATTAGGGATTGCATCAGGAAATACCCGATTAAAAGGATAGAATTTGAAGATGAGGTCTTTAATCTAAATAAGCAATGGTTTAATGAGTTTTGTCAGAAATACCCTATCGAGATCAACCTCCCTTTTTGGTGCCAAGTACGGGCGGACATGGTGGGTGAGGAAGATATAGAAAAGCTTTCTCGTGCTGGGTGCGCCGAAATATTCATGGGAGTTGAATCCGGAAATGAGCATATCAGAAATAATGTTTTAAAGAAAAATTTGTCCAATGAAAGCATAAAAAAAGCGGCGGCAATAATAAAAAGCTACGGCATCAGGCTTCAGACTACCGGTATGTTTGCAGTTCCGGGAGAGACTGAAAAAGAAATGCTGGATACGGTTGATCTTTTGGAAGAATTAGGGGCTGATTCCGTCCCCACCTATACGCTATTTCCATTTCCCAAAACGCCCATATTGCAACATTGCCTTGAGTATGGATTTTTGGATAATGACAAAATGAAGAAAATAATGAGCGGTAAAATAGGGTTAGGGCAAACCCATGGGATTAGCATTCTTGATCATCCTTTTTCAGCTTTGGCGTACAACATATCCAAACTACTTTCTTTGTATCTTTTTTTGCCGCAAAAATTAAGGCCCCTTTTCAAACGAAAATTTTTTATCAACAGATACATGTTCGGCGTAAATCTTATTTTTAATCTTTTTCTTTTTAAAAATTACCGCTTTCATTCCTTAGAGAGGTTGAAGCTTTTTTTATTGGATTTAAATTCAATGATAATAAAAAGGAAGAAGGCATTGTAAACAATTCCTGGTTGCCATTTGTCTTTAAATCATCTGAAATAGAAAAGCGCTTAAAAGATATCTAAATTAAAAAAATATGCTTAAAATAGTAATTGTAACGACTAAAGGACATTTTTATTCTAATATCATTATCAGAAAATTGATGGAGTTGGATGATATCAAAATTGTTGGTTTAGTCGAGGGGCTTTCACCGATTAACAATAAAAACGCCAAAGATGCTTTTTTTTACTATCTGAAAAATTCCGGTTTTTTATACGTTTATCACCAGTTAATCAAAGTAATTATAAGCTCTGTTTTAATGCGGTTGGTTTTCATTTTGAATAAAAAAGAAAGCATTTATTACCCCAATTGTGCCTCAAATGGTAATTGCGTTGTTTTGCGAACCACAAATGTAAATTCGAAAATTATTTTGGCTAGAATAAAAAAAATGGATCCTGATATTATTATATCTCTATTTACGGGATTAATTTTTGGAGAAAAAATTCTTAAACTTCCCTCCAAAGGGTGTATTAATGTACATCCTTCCCTGCTGCCGCAGTATAAAGGTGTCAGCCCGTTATTTTGGATGCTTCTTAATGATGATTTTAAAAATATGGGCGCAACTATGCACTATATGACAAGTAAAATTGACGAAGGAGAAATTATTTCGCAAAAAAAAATAAATGGCTTTTCAGGTGCAACGGAACATTCATTATATATTAATTTGCTTCCACCTATTTTTAGTATGCTTAAGGCTTTTTTTGAGAAGGCCAGTGGCCCCGCTGGAAAAAAAATCCCAAATGAAAATTCCACTGGGAGTTATTACTCTTTTCCTACAAAGCAAGCAGTAAGGCAATTTTCTAAAAAAAGAAAATTCCATTCCCTGAAAGAGTTACTTTTCCCGAAAAAATCTTTTTATACCTTATTTAAATGACCAATTTTGCATACGATGTATCCATTATTTTGCCTTGTTACAATGATGCGACCCACTTAAAAGAAAATACGTTGAGGATCATAAGGATCCTGGAGCGAACCCCATATTCTTTTGAGATAATATTGATTGATGATTGCAGCTCCGACAATTCTTTGGCCGTGATCAAAGAAACAGCTAATTCATACAATAACCTAACCTTTGTGTCACATAAGAAAAACATGGGTCGTGGTTTTACCGTCCGGGAAGGACTTCTTATGAGCAAGGGCCGGGTGGCAGGGTTTTTAGATATCGACCTTGAGGTTGACGCGCATTATGTCCCTCAATTTGTCTCCTTTATTTTAGATGAAAAATTTGACGTCGTCATTGGGTATAGATTTTACAATATAGAGTTATCATTTGAATGTTTTTTGCGTAATATTTTAAGCTTTATTTACCGTTGGATTGTGCAGTTTTTCCTTAAACTTCCTATCAAGGACACGGAAGCTGGATATAAATTTTTTAACATGGAATCCTGCCGGGGAATTATAGAAAGGTCCCATTTCTCAAAATGGTTCTGGGACACTGAAATAGTGGCCCATGCCTTTGATTCTGGCCTGAAAATCAAGGAAGTGCCGGCTGTTTTTATAAGGAATGCTTCTAAAAAAAGCACAGTGAAGGTCTTTAGAGACAGCTTTCAATATTTAGTGAATATATATCAATTTCTGACGGAAAAAAATAAAAAAAGGTTTAAATAGCATCTTCTAAATTATGCTTAAAAATAAAAACATCATTTGTATATCTTCCATCGATTGGGGTTTCATATGGCAAGGCCACCAGGAAATCATGACCCGCTTTGCAAGGGGTGGGAACAGGGTATTGTTCGTGGAAAACACCGGCGTACGCTCCCCGAAAATCAGGGATTTAGGCAGGATAAAAAAAAGAATTTCCAATTGGATAAATAGCTCTTGGGGGTTTCGAGAAATAGAACCAAATATCACGGTTTTCTCCCCCATAGTACTGCCCTTCCCTTACTCCAGGTTCGCCCAATGGTTTAATTCGTGGTTTCTTATTCGTTTGATAAAAACATGGATGGAGAGCGCCTCTTTTCATGATCCTGTTATTTGGACATTTCTTCCCACTCCATTGACTCTCAATTTGGTCGAGCAGATCAAGCATGAACTGGTTGTTTACTACTGTATCGACAGTTTTGTGGACAGTTCGCCGTCAGCCAAAAGGATAGTGGCTTCGGAAGAGAGGCTTTTTTCCAAGGCCGACTTGGTGTTTGTAACTTCCCATAAGCTCATGGAGAAGGCCAAGCGATTTAATGAAAAAGTATATTTTTTCCCTTTTGCCGTGGACCTGGAATGTTTTCAATCTTGGAATCAGCTCCAGAACTCCATTCCCAGCGATCTGGCGAATATTAAAGCCCCTGTTATAGGCTATATTGGCGGTATTCATCATTGGATCGATTTTGCTCTTCTTGACTCGGTTGCAGAGGAGAAGCCTGACTGGAGCTTTGTAATGGTCGGCCCTCTTCAAACCAGCGTGAAGTCCATGGAAAAACGCGAAAACGTTTATTTTCTTGGAGGCAAAAAACATTCTGAATTGCCAGGGTATGTGGCGAATTTCGACGCCTGCCTAATCCCGTACCTGATAACCGAATACACTAAAAATGTATATCCCACGAAACTAACGGAATATCTTGCCATGGGCAAGCCTGTGATTTCTACACCCATTGTTGAAATTCAAAAGTTCAGCGAAAAACACCCTGGTTTGGTGGAAGTAGCAGGGGACAAAAAAGGCTTCCTTATTGGGATTGACAAATGTTTAAATGACAATAGCATAGAGGCCCAGGAGAAAAGAATAAAAACGGCTGAAGAAAATACCTGGGGCGGTCACCTGCAAAAGATGTTCTCATTGATTACTGAGGAAATAAATGAAAAGGCTACTAAGCCCGAGCCGTGGCAGGTCCAGTTCAAAAAATTCTACTATAGCGACAGAAGGACAGTTTTTAAGTATTTAGCCTCT
>JAJDAS010000206.1 GCA_029261755.1 Nitrospinia bacterium | reverse complement strand
CAAAAGAGTGTTTTCCAGGTTCACCGGTTTCGCCTGATACCCAAACGCGCCTTTCCGCAGACAGGCGACAGCAACTTCCAGTTCGCCCACGGCGGTGACCATAATGACCTCCGTGTCGGGATAATCCTTTTTGATCTTATTCAACGCTTTTGCTCCATCCATTTTGGGCATGATGATATCCAGTAAAATCACCTCCGGCAGGAACGTGGCGCACTTCTCTATAGCTTCCAGGCCGTCGTGGGCTTCCTGAACGACAAATCCTTCTTCTTTGAGAAATTGAGTCAATATTTGGCACATTTTGGGTTCATCGTCCACTACCAGAATTTTTGTCATTTTCGCCATCTTCCCCCTCTTTTAATAAACAGAATTGCGCAAATCACACGAATTTAATGGCAAAAAATTAGTGCGATTAGCGTAATTCGCGGTTTCCTTGTCACGAACCTTGCTTTGCTAATAGTTCCTGAACGGTTTCCAGGAATTTTTCAAAATTCATGGGTTTTAAAAGGAGGGCATCCGCCCCGGCCCGCTCCAAGACATTCTGCATATCCGGGATATCGGACCCGGACACAACGACAATTGCCATCTTGGGATAGCTATCTTTAAGTTGCCTTATAATTTTGTCTCCGTTAATGCCCGGCATTCGAATATCCAGGGCCATGATGTCCGGTTTTTCCTTTTTTGTCATGGAAAGCGCCTCTTCTGAGTTCGCTGCCAAAATCACCTCGAAACCTTCATTTTGAAGAAACTCTTCCATTACCCTGCAAAAAACAGCCTCATCGTCCACTACTATTATCTTTATTTTTGCCATGTCTTTTCACCTCATTGTTTAGGGGCAAAGTAAAATAAAAAGCGCATTGGCCCGGTGTAGGATCGACCCCAATGCTTCCTCCATGGGCCTCCACGATCCTTTTTGCGCTGCTCAGACCAAGGCCGGTTCCTTTCTTGCTTCCCGGTATTTGAAAAAAATCCTGGAAAATTTTGTCCTTATATTTTCCAGGGATTCCCTTGCCGTCATCGCGGACGCAAACCTCTACAAAGCCCTCTTTGATTCCATAAGAGATGTCAATTTTTTTGTCCGCGTATTTGGAGGCGTTACTGAGCAGATTTTCCACAACCCTGGAAATCTTTAACCTGTTAAAGAAACACTTCATAGGAATATATGCTTCGGGCGAATAGGGTTTCCCATTAAGGTTTATTTCAATGCCTTTTTCTTTTATCCCTTGAAATTGTAGATGTATAATTTCGTGGACCACCTGGCCTATATCTCCCTTTTCCGTTTCCAGTTTTTTCCCGATTTCGAAACGGAAAATCTCCAGGGCGTCTTCAATGGTGGATAGTTGCCGCTCGCCAGCCGATTTAATAATTTTCAAGTACTCCTGGCTAGACTCGCCAAGATTATCACCCGGTTCTTTGCCTACCAAATCGGTGAAGCCCATAACCGAGGTGAGGGGAGATCTCAGGTCGTGTGTCAGAATGGAATAAAAATTTTCCTTTTCCTTATGCATGGCTCCCAGGGCCGAGTTTTTTCTTTCCAGTTCGCTGTTCGCGGTCTTTAGCTCTTCATATAATCTTTTGTTGTCCAGCAGGTTATTGACCCTGGCCAAAAGCTCGTCTTCATCAAAGGGTTTGATAATATAATCGTTGGCCCCCAGGGCCAAACCTTTCAAAATATCTTCCTTTTTCCCGGAACTGGTTAATAAGATAAGAGGAGTGTGCTTTGTTTCTAAAGACACTTTAACTTTATGGCAAACCTGAAATCCGTCCAAAATGGGCATATAGATGTCCGATAGAATAATGTCCGGCTTATGCTGCTTGATTTTTTCCAGACCTTCTTTTCCGTTTTCAGCGGTTATGAGATTGAATCCCTGTTTTTCCATGATATGCTTGATAATGTGCAAAGTCGTTCGCGTATCCTCAATGATGAGAATCTTCTCCTTCCGCCGGACCTTTTTGGTTTCAAAAAGAATGTTAATATAATTGGCCAATTGATCAACGGCAAAGGGCTTAATAAAATACTCCACGGCCCCTGACTCAAACCCTTTCATTCTTTCTTCCACGGAATCGCAAGAGGTAATCATGATCACCGGTATGTCATGAGTAACAGGATCGTTTCTCAACCTCTCACAGGTTTCGTATCCGTCAATTCCGGGCATGATGATGTCAAGGGTAATCAGGTCGGGCTTTTCACTTTTCGCAACGGCAAGGCCATTCTCTCCGTTAACCGCTTGTAAAACGGTGTAGCCATTCCGTTTGAGTTCGCGGACAATGGTCTGCCTGATCAAGGCGCTGTCTTCAACCACCAGGATTCTTTCCTTCTTTTTCTCCCGTTCCTTTTGTTCAATGTTGTAGATGATGTTCAGTAATTCGTATTCCTGGATGGGTTTCTGCAAATAATGATTAACGCCGGATTGGAATGCGTCATCCAATAGTTTTTTGTTTACCTCCGCCGCTATAAAGATGATATTTAAGTTAGCCATATCCGGTCTGGAAAGGAGTTGGGCGCTTACATCCAAACCGGATATTTTTTCAAATATTTGGCTTATGATGAGGAGGTCCGGTTTTTCCCGGTTAGCTATTTTTAATGCCTCCAATGGGTCCACGGTTGTCAAAACCTGGTAACCGTATCTTTCCAAAAGGCTTTTTAAGAATGTGTTCACTATACTGGAGGAGTCGCATATCAATACCTTCTCCAGGCGGTGGCGGTATTTCTCAAATTCCATTAGGGCGTCATACATCTTTTCCTTTTGAATAAAACCTTCTTTGACAAGAATATCGCCTATTCGAATCTTTCGGCGGAGACGCACATCGAGAAGATATTTCAATTGATTGCTGGTCATGAGTTTTAGGGAAATGGCGGCTTCCCCGAATTTCACGTTATTTTCTTCCTGAAATTCTTTTATTTTCAGCAGATCTCCCCTGGTAAGGGCGCCCAATTCCAATCCCAAGGTGCCCACGAGTCTGTCTTTGTTTTGGATAGCCAGGGCCTTTTCCATTTGCTCCGACGTAATTAAACCTTGGTTCAGCAGATGCTGGCTAAAGGAAGCTGTTTTTTTTGTCATGGCTGTTCCTTTCATAAAGCAATAATCGGTAATCGGTAAGCAGTAGGCAGCCTTCTCCCTACTCCCTACTTTTCCTTTCCTTCTCCTTACTTCCCCCAACCGGCAATGTAATCACAAACGTTGTCCCCTTTCCCTCCGCGCTTTCCACCCTCAGGGTTCCCCCATGGTTTTCGATGATGCTATGCGTGATGGAAAGGCCCAGGCCCGTGCCCTTTCCGGGTCCCTTGGTGGTGAAGAAGGGATCAAATATTTTTTCAAGAAATTCTTCCGGTATGCCTGGACCTGTGTCGGAGAAGCGAATCTCGACTTCATCTTCCAACACCTTTGTCCGCAAGGTGACAATGTTCCCCGCCCCTCCCTGCATGGCGTCTTTCGCGTTGTTGAGAAGATTCAAAAATACCTGGGACAGATGGTCTTCATCGGCCTTAATGAGGGACAGGTCTTTATCATACAACTTTTCCACCTGAACATTCTCAAGATTCAGGTCGTGCTCCAGCAGGATCAGGGTCTTGTCGAAAAGGGCGTGAAGGTCCACGGGTTTTATCTCCCCTTCCTTTTTCCTGGCGAACATGCGGAGATTGTCGGCGATCTTGGCGGCGCGGGACACCTGACTCATTATTTCCTCAAGGTTCTTTTTCAAGTCCTCAGGCGCGGGCGACTTGCGCTTCATCATCTGGACCAGGGCGTTGATGATATTAAGAGGGTTCAGTATCTCATGGGCCACGCCAGCGGAAAGGGTACCCAGGGAAGCCAGCTTTTCCGATCTTCTCAGGATTTCTTCCGAAAGTATTTTTTCCGTAATGTCGTACACCACCCCGTTTAAGGAAACAATCTTTCCGTTTTGATCCTTTTCCAGGCTTATGTTGTCCTCCACCCAACGTATCGACTTGTCTTTTCTTATTATTCTGTATTTTATAATGGCGTTATCCAATTTGCCTATTGTTTCTTCAATTTCCCAAATTACCCTTTCCTTGTCCTCGGAGAAGATTAAGTCTTCCCATAGATCAGGGTTGTCCAGCCATTCGTTTTTCGTGTATCCGTAAATATCTTTTACCGATTTGTTAACGTAGGTAGGGTGGAAGGTTTTTGGGTTTGCGCGATAAATTAAGGGTTTGAGATTATCAGTTAGATTTTTGTATTTCACCTCTGATTGCCGAAGCGCCTCGTCAGCCCTCTTGCGTTCGGTGATATCCTCCTTTACTCCAAGGAAATGGATTATTCCCCCCATCTGGTTTTTAATGGGAGAGATAACCGCCGATTCCCAAAAGAGTTCTCCGTTTTTTTTCTTGTTATGAAATTCTCCTCTCCATTCCCCGCCTGAGGTAATAACGTCCCATAATCTTTTGTACTCTTCTGGCGATGTCTCTCCGGATTTCAATATTCGCGGATTTTGTCCAAGCGCTTCTTCAAGGCTATACCCGGTTACCCGGACAAATTTCCGGTTCACATATTCAATATTTCCGTCAGGATCGGTAATTATAATGGCTGCCGGACTTTGTTCTACAGCCACGGATAGTTTTTTAACTTGCTCCTCCGCTTTTTTACGTTCCGTGATTTCTCTGGAAATCATGGTAAAACCCTCGGTGTCGATTTTGTCTTCTATGTTCGGACTCACAACGGCTTCCCACCATATCTCTTTCCCTCTAGGGGTGCGGGAAATATATTCCAATAAGATGCGCTCCCCCTTTTCGGCCTTTGCCAGGGACTCCCTCAGGGTCCCTTTGAACTCTTCCCGCACATTGAAAAAACATTCCCGGCCTTCTATATCCTCAAAACTATCCAGTTCATTAATTTTAATTCCGGAGGGATTCATATAAAGGAACCTGCCCTGGGAGTCCAATTGAGCAATGGAATCCGTTGAATAAACCACAAGGTTTTTAAACCTCTTTTCTGATTGTTGAAGTTTGCTCTCCAGCTTTTTACGCACAATGGCATAATTCAGAGAACGGCTCAATTGTTTAAATACCCCTCCGCCTTTAATAATAAAATCCTGGGCTCCCTTTTTTATCGCTTCCAAGCCAAGGCCTTCATCATTTAAAGCGGTAAGCACTATCACAGGCATTAAAGGAAATTGCTCGACCAGGCTGTCCACCGTATCCAGCCCTTTGCTATCCGGCAGTTGCAGGTCTAAAAAAACAAAATCGAATTTTTTTATTTCGAGTAGCTCCAATCCCTTTGCCAGACAATCCGCCCATTCCAGTTCATAGCCGCCACTTTCTATTCTGAACTGTTCGGTTAAGAGATAAGCCTGGTCAGGTTCGTCTTCTACGAGAAGAATCCGTATGGTTTCTGATTGAGTATTTTGGTTTTCGAAATTTTTCATTTTGGTTTTCAAAAATTTCATAAAGCAGTAGGGAGTATGCAGAAAAAGAACGCCCATGGCTTTGCTGCTTACTGCCTACTCCCTACTGCCTACTCCCTACTGCTTACTGCTTACTGGTTACTGCCCCAACCGGCAATGTAATCACAAACGTCGTCCCCTTTCCCTCCGCGCTTTCCACCCTTAGGGTTCCCTCATGGTTTTCGATGATGGTATTCGTGATGGAAAGGCCCAGGCCCGTGCCCTTTCCGGGTACCTTGGTGGTGAAGAAGGGATCGAATATTTTGCCAAGGAATTCTTTCGGTATGCCTGGACCCGTGTCGGAAAAGCGAATCTCGATTTCATCCTTCAACACCTTTGTCTGCAAAATGATGGCGTTCCTTGCCCCTCCCTGCATGGCGTCTTTCGCGTTGTTTAAAAGATTTAAAAATACCTGGGACAACTGGTCTTCATCGGCCTTAATGAGGGGCAGGTCTTTATTGTACAACTTTTCCACCTGAATATTCTCAAGATTCAGGTGGTGCTCCAACAGGGTCAGAGTGTTCTCGAAAAGGGCGTGAAGGTCCACGGGCTTTACCTCTCCTTCCCTTTTCCTGGCGAACGCGCGCAGGTTATCCGTGATTTTAGCGGTGCGGGAAACCTGGCGCATGATTTCCTCAAGGTTCTTTTTCAAGTCCTCAGGCGCTGGCGTCTTGCGCTTCATCATCTGGACCAAGCCGTTGATGATATTAAGAGGGTTCAGGATCTCATGGGCCACGCCAGCGGAAAGAGTGCCTAGGGAGGCCAACTTTTCAGACCGCACCAACAGTTCCTGGGCCTGACCAAGTTTGTCCAGGGTTGCCTTAAGTTGTTCATTGGTTTTTTTCAGGGCGTTTTCCCTTTCCTTGCGTTCGGAGATATCTTGAAGGATGGCGGAGAAAAACCTTTCCTCTCTCAGCAACCAGGAAGACAAGGAAAGACTCAGGGGAAACTTGCTCCCGTTTTTTCGCATCCCTTCAACTTCCACAGTCTTCCCCACAAGGTGAAATTCCCCGCCTGAAGCCGCGCGCTCCAAACCTATTTCATGGGCCTCCCTGTGCCGTTCCGGAATGAGCATGGTTAGCGGTTTTCCCAGTATTTCTTCTTCAGCATAGCCAAACATATTTTTCGCGGCCTGGTTCCAGAAAACAATTTTTCCGGAACTGTTCGCGGTTATAATCGCGTCGTTGGCGGATTGCATTATCGCGCTGGCCCGGCTCTCGCTCTCCATGAGTTTTCCCTCCTCCTCTTTCACGCGCTTGGCGTAGGTCAGGATCGGCCTGAATGAAAAAAGGTACAAAGGAGGCAAAACGAGAAAAAGGAGGAGCGTGGAGTCCAAAAGCAACAAGGCCAGGGGGGATAGTTTTTGTGGCAAAGCGAAATGAATCATGCCCATGACCAGAGCCTCGGCAAGGAATATGGAAACCGCCAGGATGAGGCTGAAGCGGAAGGGAGATGACGGATTGAGATAATCTTCTTGTTTCTTGTTGGTATTTTTCATTTTTTCGCATAGGATTGCGGGTTGCTTTAAACTGGTAATAGGTGATAGGTAAAAGATGGTCTGATTACCGATCACCGATTACTACCTACTCCCAATGGGCATTAATTAATGGCTTTTCTTCACCGGTAATGCTATCAGAAAGGTCGCTCCTTTCCCCTCCTCGCTTTCCACCGTTATACTCCCGCCGTGTTTTTCGATGATGGAGTGTGTTATGGCAAGCCCCAGGCCGGTTCCTTTTTCGGGATCCTTGGTGGTGAAAAAGGGATTGAATATTTTAGGAATTATTTCATGGGGAATCCCCGGGCCGTTATCGGAAAAAAGGATCACCACCATGCCTTCCTTTGTATCTATTCTAATGGTAATGGTTCCCTCTTTCCCGCCTTTCATGGCGTCCCTGGCATTGTTTAAAAGATTCAAAAAGACCTGAACGAGCTGGTCTTCATCTGCGTCAATAAGCGGAAGATTCTTTTGGGAAAATTTTTCTATCCGGATATTATCGATGGAAAAGTCGCTTTCCACTAACATGACGGTCTTGTCGAGAAGGGCCTGTAGATTTACCGGAACAATTTTAGCGGCCTTTTGTCTGGAGAACATTCTGATGTTGTCGGTAATCCTGGTGATGCGGTAAATCTGGGTCATGATTTCCTCAAGATTTTTTTTAAAAACATCAGGCTCGTGAGGTTTGCGCTTCATCATCTGGACCAGGGCGCTGATAATGTTAAGGGGATTCAGGATTTCATGGGACATTCCGGCTGCCAAAATTCCTATGGCGGCTAGCTTTTCGCCTCGGGCCAAAAGGGTTTGAGTCTCTTTTAATTTTTCCTCGGCTTCTTTACGTTCCATAATGTCTTGCGCCTGGAGGATAATATAAAGAGGGAGCTTATCCTGGCCAAGCGCCAGTGAAACATTTAAATCAACCCAAGTAAATTTGCCGTCCTTACGGAGCCACCGTACCTCTTTTTGAAAATAGGGGACCTTTCCTGCAATAAGATCTTGGGTCAAAGAGAGGTAGGGTCCCAAATCCTCCGGATGGGTGATTTTCTCCAGGCTAATGTTTTGCAGCTCTTCCCCCGAATATCCGACAATTTCACACAGAGCCCGATTGA
>JAJDAS010000205.1 GCA_029261755.1 Nitrospinia bacterium | reverse complement strand
AAAAGCCAACCAGATCCCATTCTATGGTGTTTTAGGATAAGTTTCATGGGCATTAAACAGATTTTAGATAAATTTTTGTTTTTTTTTCAACACCAACCACAAGATGTGGTGCATGGTTGAGTCAAGTAGATAGCCCGGTTTTTTTATTAGTGCAATTCGTGGTTAGCCTCTGGTTTTCAGTTTTTTGGCCAAAATCTCCTGATGGCACAATCTTTCAATGCCTTTATGGCATTTTAGTGCTACATCTTTTCCATTTGATTCAAATAGTTGCATCATTTCTCTAAAAGCAAACAGAACTATTTCATCCCCTCATTTTTTTCATTTCTCCTTCCGTACCTTTAAGGCCTTCAAATCGTAAGCACCTGAATATTAAAACTTTTTTTGATAGTCATCTTTCTACCCTGGCTTAGGACAACTTTTGCCTTGCCTATTTTTGCATTGATTTTGCTCCTATTTTAAGATATATTTACGCACGCACTTAAGAGTTCATAGCTCATAACCAAAAGCCTTAAATGCTTGGCCCACTGAATTTGAGGTTTGAGTTCTGTAAATTCCGTGTGTTCTGTGGGCTAATCCGTTTTTAATACTGAAAGGAGAAAAAATTATGAATGTGCCACTGATTCACAGAATCGAGGAGTTTGAAGGTTGGGCGAAAATCCATCAAAAGGATGCAAGGATTTATTCCGAAGGAGATTCATGGTTTGCCTACCCTGGAACCAACGTTATTACCGAAATTCATGACGATGCGAAGGGAGACCCAGTAATCCTGCAAAAAGCGGTGGCCGGAGATGAAGCATCCTCCATGCTCAGCGGAAAACAGCGCCATACATTGGTCAAAGAGCTGAGCTGGCTGAAAGAACGTAGCGACTGGCTTAAGAAGAAGGGATCGAAGTTTAAGATTGATCCTCATTTTATTGTCTTCTCCGGCGGCGGCAACGATATCGTAGGCAAGTTCGACCTTCCATTGCTAATTCAAAAAGCAAAGGCGGGTAGTCCGCCAGCCCAGTTTATTCAACAAGATCGTTTCAAAAACCGTCTGGAGCAGATCCGCACCGCCTATATTGAACTTGGATTCATACGTGATGAGTTTTTTGTAAACTGCCCTATTATCACCCACAAATACGATTATCCCATTCCATCCAACCAAGGCGTGTCGGTTGTGGGTATCGATATTACAGATAGTTGGATGAAGCCATTCATGGATGATCTGGGCATTAACGCTAAAGATCAGAAAGGGATTGCCCACTATCTCATAGATGAATTCGGCAAAATGGTGGATAAGTTGAAAAAGAATAAAAAGATCAACAATTTTCATGTGATCAATACCCAGGGGACATTAGGTCCAAAGGACTGGCAGAATGAAATCCATCCGACCCCTAAAGCCTTCGGGCGGATCGCAAAAATGTTCCGCGACAAAATGAAATTGCTAAGGCCGGATTTGGCAACGCGGTTGTGAGGTGCAAGAGTTATAGCATGGACCCAGTCTGTCATTTGACATAATGACCCCGTTTTCGTTCATCTTAAAAAAACACAAAGTTAGAAAACTAAACAGTGTGGCACTTTGCCATTAGATAAACGCTTGAGAAAGAGTAAGAATACTTTTAATAACTTAATTTATAACCCGTTAGTTTCAGCCAAACTGTTATAGAAAGGAGAAGGTTCAATGATTTCAAAACGTATTTTTTTATTTTTTTCAGTTGGTATCTCTTTCGTAGGAGGGGTTCTGGCCTTATCAGTTGAAAACGGCATAACTCAGGAATGGAAAGATTATGAAGTGCTTGCTCAAAAACTAGTGAATAAATGCGCCGGAATTGTTGAAGGAGACCTCGTTCAGATCATTGGCGGGGTTCGTGATATTGAGTTGTTAGAGAACCTTGCCGTAAATGTTAGAAAATTGGGTGCCTTCCCGCTTGTCAATATCCGTAGCGACAGGATGACACGGCAGCAATATACAAATGTACCGATAAAATATGACTCTCAGATCCCGGAGTTTAAACGTAATTTGGCTAAAATCACTACAGCACAGATTGGTGTAAGCTGGGGTGAAGCAGAAGGACTGTTAGCTGATATTCCACCAGAACGCCGCGCTTCTGTGAGAAAGGCTTATCAGCCTGTACACGAGCTTATGCTAAAGCGTAATGTTCGACAATTATGGGTAGGCAATGGACTTTATCCAACTATTGAGCGTGCAAAACAATTCGGTATTTCCCAAAATGAATTGTCGGAAATTTTCTGGGGTGGCTTAAATGTAGATTACACAAAACTCCAAGCCACAGGTGAGCGAATAAAAGCGACCCTGGAAAATGGTAAAGAAGTTCACATTACCAACCCCAATGGCACTGATTTGAAGATGAACATTGAGACCAGGCCCGTCCTAGTGAGTGACGGAGTTATTTCAAGGGCAGATATGGAACGAGGTGGTGCAGCCTGTCAAGTTTGGCTCCCCGCAGGAGAAGTGTTTCTTGTGCCAGTTCCCGGTACTGCTGAAGGCAAGATTGTAGTTGAACGCAAATTCTTTCTTGGTAAGGAAATAAAAGGGCTCACGCTCACATTTAAAGCAGGTAAACTTACCTCAATGAATGCAAAATCTGGGATTGAACCACTTAAAGCAGCGTACGATGTTTCGAAACTAGGAATAGAAGTGCCTTCCTTTATTGACATTGGTATTAATCCGAAAGTTAGAATAGTACCAGGTAGCCGTATGGTTAGTTGGATGCCTGCTGGAATGGTTACTGTCGGGATTGGAAACAATACCTGGGCTGGTGGTGATAACACTGAGTCCTTTTTTCTGGCTAACTTTCTACCCGGATGTACTCTGAAGGTTGATGGTAAGGTAATCGTGGAAAACGGAACATTAAGATAGATTATATTGTTGGAGTTTTAGATTTAAGAAGCCTCCTTCTGCGCGATTTTACAGATTGAAAATTGGCATGAACTGATGAAGCATAGAATAATTACCTATTTTGGATTAAGGTGGATCAAGGGGCACCCATTAGAAGTCTCGTTGTCAAGAGCAAACCCCTCCCGTTCGCATTTTCAAACAAATCCCTACCTTGAAATCGGAAATCGGGGTCAGACCTTGAATCTTGCATTAGATGATGGGAGACGAAAAAGAAATAGGGGCTTGGGTCTGCGTTGGCTTATGTCCTTGAAGTCAAACTCCAAGTAGCTTGCATGTCCTGATGACGCAGCCGTCCCGGCTGCATGGGGTGCGGGCGAGTCGCCCGCGATCCCAGGAATCTACAACCTCTTCCCTCAAGTTCATTCCGTCTTCAGTTTAATAATTTTCACTCTTTGGGTTTGCTTCGGCGATTTTGTTTTTTTTAGCTTGGAGCAAATTTTCAACTTGAGCCAGGGTCAGACCTTGGATTTTGCATTAGATGGGGAGAGCGGGGTAAAACCTTGTGAAGGAACTGCTGTTGACTAAAAGCACTTGTACAAAATATTGAACATATTGATAAAACCTGTCCTACTTGTGCAATAAACAACACAAGTAAGGAGGATTTTATGAGAGTTGTTAACTTCAGTGATGCAAGAAAAATTTAAAAACAATTTTGGATCAAGTAGTTGAAGATTCAGATTATACAGTAATAACCCGTCGGGATTCTGAAGATGCTGTTGTGATGTCATTGGAAACCTTTAACAGTTTTATGGAAACCTTTCATCTTCTAAGGTCTCCTGCAAATTCCGCCCATTTAGCAAAATCTATTGAACAATTTAAAAATGGGAAATTGAAGGAAAGAGAATTGCTGGATGGATAGGAAGCTGGCATGGACTGATTAAGCTTGGGCAAATTATCTATTTTGGCAATCCCAAGATAAAAAGACGCTCAAACGAATCAATAGGTTAATTGCTGAAACAAAAAGACAACCGTTTGAAGGAATAGGAAAACCGGAGCCACTTAAAGAGAATTTGTCCGGTTTTTGGGCTCGCCGTATAGATGGTATCAATCGGCTTGTTTATGCTGTTGATAATGAATTCTTGACTATTCTTTCATGTCGTTACCACTATTAGGCGAGGGGCGAAGGATGCTGGCGAGACACCCGGGCTCCAAAAACCATTGGGTCATTGAACCATTGAATCAATGAATCATTTTTCAATCTCTCAATGACTCACTGCCTCAATGATTCAACAAAAAGATGCTTGCCACACTCCATACTTCAGGAAAAAGCTGCTCTATCACAGAGGAAAAATTCAAAGATTATTTTTTCGCCTTTTTTTTCGCCCTTCTCCGTGTTCTCCGTGTCCTCTGTGGTGGAATTTCTTTTTTCTTCGAATGGAGAGAGAACATCTGAAAACCTTCAACATCATTACTCCAACCTGGAAATAGCCTTTTGAATCCTCTTCACCCCTTCGGAAATCACGTCCAGAGAGTAGGGGAAAGAGAAACGGACATGATCGTCCGATCCAAAACTTATCCCGGGAACCACCGCCACCTTGGCTGCGTCCAGTAAGTAGTCGGTAAAGGCAATGGAACCATCAATGACTTTATCTCCATACTTTTTGCCATAGATCCCCGAGACATTTGGAAACACGTAAAAAGCGCCGTGAGGCTTCAGGCAGGTAATCCCTTCCACGGCGTCCAGGGCCTCCAGCACATGGTCCCTCCGTTTTTCAAACTCCTTCGCCCTTCGGGTAACCTCTTCTTGAGACCCGTTCAGCGCCTCTAGGGCCGCCTTTTGCGCTATGGATGTGGGGTTGGATGTAGACTGGCCCTGCACCTTTCCCATAGCTTTGATGATTGCCTGAGGCCCGGCTGCGTAGCCTATCCTCCATCCGGTCATGGAATAGGTTTTGGAAACCGCATTGACGATGATGGTCTGTTCCTTGATTTCTTCTCCGAGGCTAGCAATGCAGATATGCTCCTCTCCGCCAAAAATTAGCTTCTCGTAACACTCGTCCGAAATAACATAGATCCCCCTCTCCACGGCAAATTCAGCAACTTGTTCAAGAAACTCCCGCTTAATG
>JAJDAS010000204.1 GCA_029261755.1 Nitrospinia bacterium | reverse complement strand
TCCATATTCTCATAACTTTTATCACCATCATGTTCAAATTCATATTTACCAATCAATTTAGAATATGAATCTATTAATTTTTTTTCATCAATTTTTTTTAAAATTCCTTCTTTTTTTAAAAGCTCATGAAAATCATTAAATACTTCATCAACGCTCAAAATTTTCATATCTTCCACAAGATGTATAACTGTCGAATCTAAATCAATTAAAATTTGCTTAAATTCACCTGAAATTTGGTTTCCAATTTGTTCAATTTGTTCCAAATTCTGGTTTTTTAATGCACTTTTTTCATAAGTAATCGCCTTTTCATAAAAAAACAAAATTAAAAAATATGAAAAAATGGCGCTCAATAAAAAGAAACATATCGTAAGAAAAAAAACTTCTTTTGTAAAAAATTTAAACTCTTTAATTATTCCCATTTTCCCTTAAGGTTGAATGTTATTTATTTTTTCATCCCCCTGCATCAAATTATAATAAAAGTTTCTTTGGTAAATTAAAAAAGCAATAAAAAGAAAGCCTTCACCTAATTATTCGGCAAGTGTCTTGAGGAAAAATGATTATCACATCTCGTCAAATGACAAAATGATTTCCATTCCCTTCGCAGCACTTTTCTTCCCTGCCAAGGAATAGTTCCCATATTCCTTTATCCAAAGTTCCCCAACTCTTCCTTAATAAAACCCGTGACAAGTGACAGGTAACGAGTGACAAGAAAAACCTGCTGAAACTCGACACTCGCGACTGTTTTTCTCTCCGTAACCTGGTGAAATTTCTTTATGCTGTCGGTCTTTGTGGCTTAGCTTTCCATCTTTGCCTTTTTTCTGAGAGATGAAAACTCTTAGCACTCAGAGAATGCGAAGTGCAGAGGATAATAGAGAAAAAAGATCACTATGTCAAATCACAAAATGATTTAATTCTCTTCGATGCACTTTTCTCCCCTATCAAGGAATAGTTCTCATATTGCTTTATTAAAATTTCGTCAACTCTTCCTTGCTAAAAGGCTCGGAAGGGTCATTTCCCAGGATAATCTTCAAGACGTGATTCATGGTAAAGGGATCGTTGTCAAACCCTCCATGGGACTTGCTTCGCGTGGAAGTTCCGGTGGTTCCGTCGGAAAAATGAAAATGGATTTTATTGCCCGGACGCCGAACATCCGGCAAAAATTTTTCCATACCAAGAAGAGGCCTTTCTTTTTGCCTTTCAAAGGCGTTGGAAACCAGGTACAAAAGGGACTTCCTATAAACCTTGGCAACATTGTCGTCCTTTTCCAGGGAATCATTCAGGTTATGCACATGGAGGGAATCGAGCTTCAGGTTAGTCCCCCTGGTGACGCTTGGCAGGTAATGGGAATGGTAGAGATCCACCGAGCAGGCCGGGGCCAAAAGTCCGCAGCTATCTATTTTCACATTTTCAGAACTCAATGCTTTAATTAAATGGGCCAGGAGAATCCCCCCCGTGCTGTGGCCCACCAAATGGATTTTTTTCTTTTTATACCCATTTTGCGCGGCCTCTTTCAGGCTTTTGATGAAGGCCCGGAGACACTGGGTGCCGGCTCCGTTTCTTTTAAAGGCGTCATCCGCATCCCGTTTCATTTCATCCCAAAGCAGCGTGCCGGGCTTACCCATGAGCCCCTCCATTAGGCGGTCCGTCCAGTCTGTAATTCCTCCTACTCTTTTTTTGCTTGCCTGCCCTTTGCGAATAATCAGGTCCTTAAATTCTTCCGCCAGGCCGGTGTCGTACATAATATGAAAGGGATAGACGCCGTTTCGCTTGAATCCGTCCTTCATGGCGCGAATGCGCGAAGCGGATGCCTTGGGGGAATTCAGTCCGCCGTGGGCATAGACCATGAGGTGATCATATTTGTCGCTTTCCGCCACCAGCTTCGCGGTTTGTTTTACATCGTTCAAATTGCTCCAGTACCTGCCCTTTTCCTCGAAATGGCCGTCATCAATATGTACAAAATGGCCCGCAATCTCAGCCCGTGGGGTGGAGGAGCGGGTTTGGGGGTCGCCCACTTCCTCGGCTAAAACGCTTGAGAGAGGTTTTTTCCCGAATATTTGAGGGGTGGGCAAGGCAAGGCGGACTACCCAGGCGTCCATGACGTTTTGAACCCAATCTTCATAAGACCAAAGCGCCAGTCCCTTTTTTCCCCATGTAACATCCCACGAATTTTGTATCCAAAACCCTTCATCATTGTATCCAACGATGGCAAAGGCGTGGCCTCCGTCGTTCTCTTTATAAAATTTGATTTTTCCGTTTTTTGGGTTATCCCACCCTTTATGAACCTGGGCGGTAACGGCAATGATCCCAACCTCGTTCAGCGCAGCGTGGAAATCGGATATGATGGGTCGAACCCGGTAATAGGCCCCTACGGTGGTGTTTTTGGCTTCCCTGGCGCGGGAAATGGTCAATTGTCCCGGACTGGCAGTGTAGGGCCATTTTGACTCGGAGCAGACACCCATGTTTTTCCATCCCCTGATGGCCCCTCTCAGGCTGGAGCCTTCATAGCTTTCTCCGGGCCATTCATCAAAGCGTTTGGCCATTTCATAGAGCATTCTGGGGCTGACATTCAAATTCCGGGAGGAAAGATGGCAGAGACGGTTAATAGTGGCCGCCAGGGAGAATCCGGTGCAGGCCCCTTCGGATCCCTGGTCAAGGATATTTAAGCCTTGTGGAGGAGGAATTGCTGAGGCGAGCCCGACCAGGGCCGGTTCATACATCCTGTCGCGTATGTCGGGAACGTCTGGTCGTGCGTTCTTTATTCTTTTTTGCTTTGCCATTTGGTATCTCCTTCCTATAAATGGTGGAAGTTTTGGTTCAACAGAGGAGAATAATAACCATAACTGGAAACTTAAATCAAGTCTGATAAATGAAATATAAAACCATATTCATTGCAATGATTTTCTAACTTATTGTTTATATTGGCTTTTCTATAATTCTATCTTCTCGTTAAAAAAAACCAACTCCTATCCAAGGACCGTGGCGAGTAACAAGTGATAAGTGACGAGGAAAGGTGGAAGAACATTGGAAGATTGAATCATTGAGAGATTGAATCATTAAGGGTTGTTGTTAACCCGCGAAAAGACATAAAAAAATAGTCTTAGCGAAACTTCGTGTTCTTGGTGGCTGAAAATAAGTCTACCCATTTCCGCATAACGCTATAGCTGCTTAGCATTTTAAGTGACAGGAACTATCTTGTTAAGCATACCGGTAAGAGCAGTGACGAGTGACAAGTGACAAGTGACGAGGAAAGGCAGAGGGCGGAAGACGGAGGGCAGTAAGCAGCAAACAGAGGACAGAGGACGGAGAGCAGAAGGCAGTAGGGAGGAGGGAGGAGCACAGAGCGCAGAATAGCAGAGAATCAGTGAGCGATTGAGTCATTGGGGATTATTTTTTTAGCCGCAAAAAGACATAAAATAATAGTCTTAGCGAAACTTCGCGTCCTTAGCGGCCAAAAATAAGTCTATTTAATTCCGCATAGCCATGTTGCCGCTTAATAATTTAAGCGTTAGTAACTATTTTATTCAGTATGCTGCAAAAAAAGAGCAAAAACTTTTTTAACCACTAATTCTCACTAATCTTCACTAATTTTTAAAAGATTTTATTAGTGCCATTCGTGTAATTCGGGTGGTGGTCCAGTTTAAGTGGCAGGTATTTTTCTCTCCTTCCTTTCTAGTCTAAACCAAGTATTCCCATTAAATTCAGTAACTTACGGCAAATAAGAACGGCCTTATTTTTAAAAAACTGTCAACTATATTTGTCGTTTGTATACTGCTATTGCCTGCCATAAATCAAATAAATGCGAAAAATGCGCAAATAAACGACAAAACTAGTTGACAGTTTCTCTGCCCTCCTGTATGCTTGTTTACATTGCAAACTTTAGATGGAGGGAGCACGATGGTTGAGCCAAAAAATCCGCAAAAGAGATTGTTTCTTGAAAAGGAAGGCTTCTTAAACCCAAAGCCTGGTCGCGTTGTCCATCCACTATTCAAAACGGTGAGTTTTTTTGATTCACTTGATCTACCGCAGGTGCGATACGAATTGTTGCGATGTGCGAGAGGAGGTGAGTCTTCCGTGTTGGCCGCTTGTGAAGAGTTTGGGTTTTCAAGGGAGTATTTTTACAAACTCGATCGTGCATTTATGGAGCGTGGTTACACAGCTCTTCTTGGTTCTCAATTGGGCAGACGTCCCTTGATTGCTCTCAATCAAGAGATTGTCAGCTATGTTGTCATGGAGAAAATGAAAAGACCTAAAGCTTCGGGTGATGAACTTCGAAAGGAAATCGAAAAATTCTACAAGGTCGAATGTTCAACGCGAACCGTCGAAAGGGTGATAGAGAAGGCTGGCTTAGGAAAAAAAGGGATCCGCTGACGTTGAGAACCGATCCCGTCGAGATTGGACATGAACAGTTCTTTGAGAGCGGCGATCCTGCGCAATCCTCATATGAGCGTCTTCGAAGCGCAGCACTGGATCGGCGCCACCGTGGTGATGCCAGATGCAAAGCCAAGGTTGAAACACATGGTGTGGCTGGATTATTTATTGATCCAGAGCATACTGTCGCGCCTTGCTGGCAGACCCGGACCCGTAGAGTTTCAGAGCGAAACGGTACGGCCTTATATCACGCTCACCTGTTGGACAAAGATTTTGAAACAATTGCCACTTCTTTGGCCGAAGGTGTTGGTGTAAGAACGACCTCACGAATCCAGCGCGTTGATAAAAAGACTGTACTTCATGTTCTGAGCAAATCCGCTCCCCAAGCTGCAAAAGTCACTCATGCACTGCTCGCTAACACAAAGGTTACCGAGTGCCAGCTTGATGAGATGTGGAGCTTTGTGGGCAAGAAAGAGAAAAATCTTGGCCCTATCGAGAAACTCGGTCGAACGCTCGGCGATGCCTGGATATGGATAGCCTTTGACGCAGTCAATAAAGTCGTTCTGGCCAAGGTAGTCGGCAAGCGTACGTTTCCCCACGCTGTTGAGCTTTTAGAAGAGGTTAAGCGAGTTACCACCGGCATCCCGGAACTCTTCTCCTCCGACCAGCTAGATCAATATGAAAGGGCTCTCATACAAGTCTACGGAAAACTTGCTCAACCCTGCGGGACGGGCAGACGCGGTCGCCCTCCAAAGGCCAGGCTTGTAGCACCAGAGGATTTAGTCTATGTTCAAGTGGTCAAGCAGTACGAAGGGCATCGCGTATCTAAAGTAAACCGAAAAATTGTCTTTGGTACACAGGATCAGGTCGATGGAATATTAGCTTCTTCCACGTCAAGCCAGAAGATTAACACGTCCTATATCGAACGGCACAACGGAAGTATTCGTCACATTGATTCTCGATGTGTTCGTAAAACCTATCGTTTCTCGAAGATCATGACAAACCATAAGCAGCAGTTGGAGCTATCCATGGCATACTATCACCTCTGTCGGCCCCACAGAACCCTAACTAAACGTCACGGAAAACCGACCACTCCTTTTATGTCTGGCGGACTCACTGACCACGTTTGGCAGATGAAGGAATTGCTGAGTTTTAAGTGCTAAATACCTGCCACTTAAACTGGACCACCACCGTAATTCGTGGTTCCAGGTATTTGATTTTTAAAAGAATTCAATCATTGAGAGATTGAGTCATTGGGGATTGTTTTTTAGCCGCGAAGGTACACGAAGAAGCGCGAAGGAATACTCTTAGTGAAACTTCGTGTGCTTAAGTAGCTAAGAGAAAACACACCCCTAAAATATGCAAGCTTGTATATTTTAGGGGTGTGTTTTGGCATAAACCTTCAGTGTTTGCCCGACTAAAAGTTTAATACTATCTTCTATCTATTGGCTCTATGGCCTTATTCGCATTTATTCGCGACCATTCGCGGTTAAAAGGAGTTGCGAGCGAGGATTGTTTTAACGCCGCAAAAAGACATAAAAAAGTAGTCTTAGCGAAACTTTGCGTCCTTAGCGGCTAAAAACAAGCCTACGCTTTTCCGCATAATCCTTTGGTTGATTAATATGTTGAGCACTGGCAACTATATCATTAAGCATGCTGCAAAAAAGAGCAAAAAAACCTTGTTAACCACGAATTACACGAATGGCACTAATTTTTTGTAACTGCTCAC
Organism: Nitrospinia bacterium; assembly: GCA_029261755.1. GTDB lineage: Bacteria > Nitrospinota > Nitrospinia > JACRGO01 > JACRGO01 > JACRGO01. Next base: position 584 of record JAJDAS010000204.1, on the reverse strand, counting down.
AAGGCGTGGCGACCCATCACTCCATCACTCCGCTACTCCCCCTCCCCTTCCCCTTCTGCCTCATCTTCAAAGTCCTTAACCTGTTAATAGCGGCGGCGATCTCAAACCTTCTCGGACGCGCAAAGTGACCCGGATGCTCACCGTATCCGTAATAAAGGTCCAGCGTATCGCAGCCGTTTTCATCGAGAAACTTTTCCAGGTCTTCCACTACCTGACGAAGAGTCAGGTTACTCTTCATAAAACGTTGCCAGGCCAGGTGGATGGCGTACCCTATAGCCCTGGTCTGCCCCAGGTCCACAATCTGCTCCACCCCGCCGAGATCAATGGAGGTGGTTCCAAAGAGGAGCAGGTCCAACTCCCTCACGTCGATCTTTACCTCCCTATTTCCTCGTGATGGATCAAAACTATGGGGAAGCGGAATTCTTTCCGTGGGAACAGAAAAGTTAGGCGGTTTTTCACGTTGCTCCATGGTATTGAAGGAAGCCGCAATTTTTTTGGCCTCCTCCGTGGCGTCTGTGGGTTTGAAATTCTTCATCATGATCACTGTATGGGCCACGGAAAAATAGTCACCACTGCCGCCCATG
>JAJDAS010000203.1 GCA_029261755.1 Nitrospinia bacterium | reverse complement strand
CCCAGAATCGTAAATGGCGAGGAAACAATTAAATGCCATCCGGACCACGTGGAAGTCCCCAAAGGGCACCCTCCGATAACCGCATTTCTGGGAGTACCGTTTATGAGGGATGGAAAGGTCATAGGCATGATAGGCCTTGGTAACAAGGAAGGGGGTTATAACATTGCCGACCAGAAAAATATAGAGGCCCTATCCGTAGCCATGATGGAAGCCATGTATAGCAAAAGATTGGCAATGGAATTGGAAGAGCATCGGCAACACCTTGAAGATATGGTTAGCCGGAGAACAAAGGAACTCCGTGAATCTAACCGGTTGTTGGACAGCATAGGCCATTCTCAGGCAGGATTCCTTTCGAAAGATTCGCCTGAGGCGTCCTTCAAAAAGCTGTTGTCTTACGTTCTGGAGATTACCAAAAGTGAATATGGTTTTATTGCGGAGATGTTGCATGAGGATGATGGTACGCCTTATATCAGGGATCTGGCCATAAGCGACATTGCATGGGATAAGGCCTCTGCGGAGCTTATAGAAAAAAAAACGCCTTTTAAACTGGAGTTTCACAATCTTAATACGCTTTTTGGAGCTGTTATTACCAGTGGAAAGCCGGTAATTTCAAATGACCCGAAAAATGATCCACGGAGCGGTGGGATTCCAAGTGGGCATCCCTCCATTAACTCTTTCCTGGGGCTTCCCTTTTATAAGGGTGAAAAATCTGTTGGAATGATAGGCCTTGCCAATAGTGTAGGCGGCTATGATGAAGAATTGATTAGCTATTTAGAGCCTTTTCTCGGTACCTGCGCCAATCTGGTTGAATTTTATAAAACGGAAAGAGATCGAAAACAGGCGGAGGAAAAGCTGAAAGAATCCCTCAGAGAAAGAGAATTGTTGCTGAGGGAAATCCATCATAGAGTAAAAAATAATTTAAATATAGTTTCCAGCTTATTAGCCCTTCAAACGGAATGTTTAGGGTTACAAAACTGCAAAGCTATATTTGCCGCATGCCGTGACCGGTTAGAAATGATGGCCCTTATCCATGAAAACCTCTATCAATCGGAGAGTCTTAATGAAATTAATTTTCAGAGATATGTATATATGCTTGCAAGCAATTTATTTTGTATTCATTGTAAGCAAAGAAAAGGAATTGACATTAAAATAGATGCTGAAGGGGTTTCTTTGGGGATCGATACGGCCATTCCTTGCGGGTTAATTATTAATGAGCTTGTTTCCAATTCCATGAGACATGCCTTTCCAGGAGACAAAGAAGGAAAAATAACGATAAAGCTGCAACTGATCTCAGGTGAGAGAAAAGACAACGAAAAGCTGGAAGCAAATACTTGTGAACTTTTGATCAGTGATAATGGAGTGGGCCTCCCACAAGAGATGGATATCAGGAAAGTTCATTCCATGGGCCTTTATTTAGTGGTAAATCTTGTGGAAAAACAGTTAGATAGTTCCATCAAATTAAGCAGAACAAAAGGAACGGAATACAGGATACGATTTAATGAGAAGGTATATAAGAAGCGAATGTAAGGAGAAAACCATGGACAGAAAAATCAAAGTTCTCATTGTAGAAGACGAATGGTTGATTTCCGAAGTTATGAAGACACTTCTTGAACGACTGAATTATGAAGTAACCGATGTGGCAGTATCCGAGGAGGAGGCCATTGAAAAGATAGAAGAGAATCTACCGGACGTTATTTTAATGGACATCGTGTTAATGGGAGCAATGGATGGAATCGAAACCGCAGGTCAAATTCGATCCCGGTGGGACATCCCAATTATCTTTCAATCCGCATATTCGGAAGAAAAGATTCTGGAAAGAGCAAAGATGACAAATCCTTTCGGATACCTTGTAAAACCGGTTAAAGAAAAGGAGTTGCACTCTACTATTCAAATGGCCTTGTACAAACATGGATTGGACCAAGAACTAAAGCAAAACCAGGAAAGAATGAAACTGGCCCTTAGGGAGGCCATGAAACGAAGGGTGGAAGTATCGGCCCTTTTAGAAAGCGCCCGTGCTGTTCTAAAACACCAAAAGTTCCAAGGCGCGGCCCGCACTATTTTCGATAACTGCAAAAAATTAATAGGCGCCACTGCAGGTTATGTCGCTTTACTATCTAAAGACGGCAGTGAGAATGAAGTTCTTTTCCTGGACGCCGGAGGACGCGAATGCACCGTAAACCCGGAACTTCCCATGCCCATCCGTGGCCTTCGTGGAGAAGCTTTTCACTTAAAAAAAACTGTTTACGATAACAAATTCAACGAGAGCCAATGGGTGAAATTCATGCCAGAGGGACATGTCACTTTGGACAATGTGCTTTTTGCTCCATTAATAATTGAAGAGCAGGTGGTAGGACTCATGGGGTTGGCCAATAAAAAAGGAGGATTCGACAAAGAAGATGCACGAATGGCCTCGGCTTTTGCCGAACATGCCGCCCTGGCCCTTCATAATAGCCGTGTTTTGGAATCTCTCGAAAATAGTGAATCCCGTTTCCGTGCCGTGGCGGAATCGGCAGTGGACGCCATCATTTCTGCTGACAGCACAGGGAGGATCGTTACCTGGAATAACGGAGCCATGAAGATCTTTGGTTATAGCAAGGAAGAAGCTATGGGGAAACCGCTGACGATGCTTATCCCGGAAAAACTCAGAGAGATTCATCAAAAAGGGTTTGAGAGAGTCGTTTCAGGTGGAGAGCAACGAGTAATAGGGAAAACAGTGGAATTGGAAGGCCTGAAAAAAGATGGCAGCAAATTCCCTTTAGAGCTTTCACTTTCCACATGGGAATTAGGTAATGAGAAATTTTTTACCGCTATTCTGCACGATATTACTGAACGTAAACAGAAAGAGATAGAGTTGCAAAAGAGCCATGAGGAATTGAAAAAGGCTTTTGATACATTAAGGAAAACCCAGGCCTTATTGATCCGACAGGAAAAACTAGCCTCCCTAGGCACCCTCTCCGCAGGGGTTGCCCATGAAATACTGAATCCCTTGAATATCATTGGAACCATTGTGCAAGTCATGCAAATGAAAAAACAGCCCAAGGAAATGGAGGAGAATCTGGATGAAATAATGAACCAAATTCAACGGGCCTCCAAGATCACCAATAATTTGCGTATTTTCGCCCATAAAAGGGAACCGGAGATGAGCTCAGTGGATATACATGCCCTTTTCGATAAAACCGCCTCTTTGCTTCAGTATGATCTTCAACTGGAGAACATAATGATTAAGAAATTATATGATCCTAACCTGCCCCTTATTGAGGCTGATGAAGACGAGTTGGCTCAAGTCTTCATGAACCTTATGACCAACGCCAAGGGCGCAATGAAAGAGAGGAAAGAAAACTATATAACCCTTCAAACAAGGGCTCTGGAGGGCATGGTGGAAGTCCACTTCTCTGATACGGGCCCAGGCATTCCACAGGAAATTATTCATAAAATATTTGACCCTTTCTTCACCACCAAAGATCCTGGCCAGGGAACGGGTCTCGGACTCTCGGTACTCCATTCCATTATAGAAAAGCATGGCGGCACGATAACTGTAGAGAGTGAGGAGGACAAGGGGACTACTTTTGTAATCACATTACCGGTGAGAAGTGGCAGTAAGGAGTAGGCAGTAAACAGTGAGGATAAGAAAGGAAAGCAGGGAGTAAGCAGTAAGGAGTATGCAGAAAAAGCACCCATAACGTTACTGCCTACTGCTTACTCCCTACTACTTACTGCCTACTGCTACTGTCTACTTTAATCATTGCGCAATCCGCGACTCGCAACACGAAACGTGTAAAGCGAAGTACATATTTAATAACATTTTTTACAAGGAAAGCCAATGTTTAACTTAAAGAGAGAACATACTTTTTTAATTAGCGGTATTCTGTTCTTTTTCGTAACCATTGCCTTTGAGACCATTACATACCGCAATATCACGCATACCAGTTTGCAAAAAAACAGGGAGGCCACTGCTTTACTTACTGACCAGCTCAAAAACCTCGCCTTGCATTTTATTATGCATTACGAAGATGGCGGCACTGTTTTTGACGAAATTATTGAAAAATTTTCTTTTAAGAATGATAGCAAAATTAGAATCATTCACAGCACTTCACTCAATGTGGAGTATGGTGATGAACCAGAAGAACAGCCTCAAACCGACTATGAAAAAACCTCATTAGAAGACGGAAAATCTCGGAACTGGGAAACCGAGGATTTTTTATTTTCCGTTACTCCTCTAAACGCCGTGGCGCGCTGTCAATCCTGCCACCACTTGTCTAATGACCAAGAGACGTCTGTCCCCCTTGGTTACACCATAGGGTTGTTGGAGCTACAAATTTCAAAGAAAAACCTCAAGGAGGCGGAGGCATCCCTTTTCCGCCAGAAAATGTTTAATTTTGCCTTTCTCTTTTTGCTACTGCTTTCTTTTCTTTCTGCAATTTACTTTCTAATAAAAAAACAGCGAAAAAGTGAAGAACGGCTTGACGGAATCCTGCGCTCCAGTAAGGAGATTATCTGGTTCGCATCCATGGCTCCTGAAAAGATACTTTTCCTTAACGAAATTTCGGAAAAAATTTATGGCCGTCCGGTTGAGGAATTTTATAAAAACCCTAACCTCTGGCTGGAGGTTGTCCACCCGGAAGACCGGGAACGGGTCGGCAGAATATCCCAAAAATTATTGGAAACGGGAAAAAAAGAGTTGGAATACCGAATACTTCAGCCCGACGGGCAAGTCCGGTGGCTCCACGACAGAGCATGGGTTATCCACGATCCTTACACCGGAAAAGAACTAATGACAGGTATCGCCAGTGATGTTACCGAACGCAAGCAGGCCGAAAAAGAGTTAAAAGAGAAAAATGTGGAATTGAAAAAAACATTGGAGGAGTTAGGAAAAACCCAGTCTTTACTGGTAAGGCAAGAGAAACTTGCCTCCATCGGCACTCTTTCCTCCGGTGTCTGCCATGAAATCTTGAATCCGCTGAACATCATGAGCGCCACCATACAGGTTATGAAGATGGATGAGCATTCTGAGGAGGACAACGAAAGCCTGGATACGATCATGGAGCAGATCCATCGGGCCACCAAGATTACCAACAATCTCCGCATGTTTGCGCATCAAAAAGAGGCGGAGGTCAAGCCGGTGGATATTCATGAACTCTTCGACAAAACGGCCACTTTGATTGAGCACGATCTTCAACTGGACAATATCATGATCAATCGTTCCTACGATCCTGACCTACCCCTTGTGGATGCCGATGAAGATCAATTAACGCAGGTATTTTTGAACCTTCTCAATAACGCCAAGGATGCCATGAAGGGGAGAGAAGAAAATATTTTCACTATTCAAACAAAGGCACTGAATAATGAAGTGGAGATCCGTTTTTCCGATACAGGAACCGGAATCCCAAAAGAACTTCTCGGCAAGATCTTTGATCCTTTTTATACCACTAAGGATCCCGGCAAAGGCACGGGCCTCGGTCTTTCCATAATCCACTCCATCATCGACAAACATAACGGTACGATCAAGGTGGAGAGCGAGGAGGGTAAGGGGACGACGTTTGTGATTGTTTTACCAGTTTAAAAGAGCGATTTGTTGTCATTAGTAGTCATTTGGCTTCGCCGTCATTGATTGTTGTGAGCATAGCTTATAGGAGGATGATTAATGGAGTTAGAAGAATTGAGAGTTTATCAATTGTCAATGGATATTGGAGAAAGAGTTTGGGTGATTGTTGAAAAATGGAATTACTTTTCAAAGGATACGGTTGGAAAACAATTGGTCAGAGCCGTGGATTCGGTGGCCGCAAATTTAAGCGAAGGGTTCGGAAGGTTTCATTACAAAGAAACGAAACAGTTTGGCTATTATGCAAGAGGATCATTGTACGAAACTAAAACATGGTTAACAAAAGCCCATAATCGTAAATTACTGAGTAAGGATGATTTTGAATCATTTCTGAAAGATATCAACTCAATTGGGGTTAAATTGAACAATTATATTAACTCAATTGGGAAAAAATGCAATGTTTTTTAATGACTATTAAATGACAGCGAAGCGTAATGACGGGCGAAGCCCTAATGACAATTAATTACTGCCTACTGCTTACTCCCTACTGCTACCTACTGCCTACTAAAAAAAGCGGGGTGAGAAAAGATGGAAAAAAATTCATACGGAGGATATCGGGATTTAAAGACGTATCAACTGGCGTACCAGCTTGCCTTGGAAATCCATGAGATTACAAAATCTTTTCCAAAAGAGGAAAAATATTCATTAACAGACCAGATGAGACGTGCCTCCAGAAGTGTTCCGGCTAATTTAGCCGAAGCTTGGAAAAAGAGAAGGTACCAAAAGATGTTTGTAAGCAAAGTACTTGATGCGGCAGGAGAAGCAAGCGAAACCGAAGTCTGGTTGGATTTTTCAAGAGATTTTAAGTACATAAAGGAGGAGAAACATAAGGAGTTAACGGACAAATATGATGAATTGAACCGTATGCTCAACGGCATGATTGACAAGGCAGATAAATTTTGCAAGTAAGCTCAGCTCTATACTACTTACTGCCTACTGCTTACTGTTTACTGCATTTTGCTTACTGCATACTGCTTACTCCCTACTTCAGCCATGGAGGAAACAAACTATGGAAAAACAAGTAAAGATTCTCATCGTCGATGACGAATACAGTTTTTGCAAATTCCTCAAGGCTTTTTTGGAAAAGAGAAACTATGGGGTCCTCTTTACCACTAATGGAGAACACGCGCTGGACCATTAAGGACGAAAGTCCCGATCTGATGACCCTGGATATTCGGATGCCGGGTATAGACGGTTATGAAGTTATGAAGAAGGCCAAAACCATAGCAGCAACCATGCCTATCATCATCAGCGCCATTGATGTTCCTGACATGGAAGAGTCCTTAAAGAGCAAGGGAGCTGCTGCCGTTTTCACGAAGCCCGCTGATTTGAAACAATTGCTGGAATCCATACGAAAATTAACAAAGGGAAGGGAAGGAAAGTAGGGAGTAAGCAGTGGGATTTAGAGAATGCTGCCTACTGCCTACTGCTTACTGCCTTTTGCTTACTGCCTTTTGCCTACTGTTCACTTAAACCATGGGGAATAAAAATGGGCAAAAAACTTTAAATCCTGATAGTGGACGATATAAAAACAAAATAAATTGTGGATTGTTGAATGCGGTATATAGTTAATATTGATTTGTGGTTCGTAAAAGCAGACCATTTTTACTTGGTCTTTCCGTGGTCATCAGGCATTCTTACAAATGTGTCAATAACCTGCTTAAGAGCAGAGATAATTCCTTTATCTTTCTTCCTTAAAATAGTTACAAGCTTTTCAAGGTATTCCCTCTCACAATCTAAGAACTTTTTACTATAGTTTTCCAAAGGCTCTGCATCTTGCGGAATGGCAATAATGTCTAAAGCTGACCCTAACTCATCTTCGTAACATTCAAGTTTCTTTTTAAGACTGCCTGCCAGTTCTTTTAAAAAAAGCTTTTCATAACTTTTGCCCAGCTTTTCCTTGAGATGGGCCTTACGCCTCTTTCCTATCGGCTTTCTTCCCTGTAAGGTGTCACTCAAATCTTGAGGAGACCAATTCAGCTTTCTTGCCAGTTCATTCTGCTTTATCCCTTCCTCTTTTATGTATTTATAAAGTGCCGTTAAAACTGAACTTTTAAGAATACCTTCCATTCTTATCTCCTTTGCAGAATCTATACTAAGGGACGAGTCAAAAATAACTTACCATTTTCGCATCTCATTCTCAGGCCATCTTTGACCGGCCCTCAATCGCAAAATCCTCGACAATTTGACCAGGAAGGTCAAATTGGACGGTGCTTTCTGCCGCCCGAAGGGTTGTGACCAGGACGGTCACAATCAAAGAGCGCTGCTATTACTGTGGTTTCGCTCAATCGGATCAGCCAAACCTAACCTAAACCTGAGCGCAAAAAACACCAGTTATTTCTTACC
>JAJDAS010000202.1 GCA_029261755.1 Nitrospinia bacterium | reverse complement strand
AGATTTTCGGATGATGGGTACTTGCATTACGAGGTAACAGAGCCAGGTTTTAAATATAATATGACGGATTTGGCCGCCTCTATTGGAATTCATCAACTTGCGAGGATTGAAAAAATGTACGAAAGGCGGAGCCAAATATGGGATTACTATCTCCAGGAGCTTAAGACCCTTCCTCTGATTTTGCCGTTGTCGATAAATCCGAAAATGCAGCATGGGTTGCACTTGTTCACCTGCTTGGTGGATGATTCTAAAACAAAAATATCACGGGACGAGGTGCTTCAGGCAATGCACGAATTACGCATTGGTTGTGGAGTCCACTACACGGCATTGCATCTGCATAGTTACTATCGAAAAACATTTGGCTACAAAGAGGGCGATTTTCCCAATTCGGAATATATTGCTTCCAGAACGTTTTCGATTCCCTTCTCAGGCGGTCTTTCAGATGGCGACATTTCGGATGTGGTAAAAGCTTTGAGAATTATTTTAAATTAACTATAGCCACGAGCAAAAAAATGAAAATTCCACGTACCAAACTTTATATCACAAATAAGGCAATGATCGAAGCTTTGTTTAAATTATTCCATAAGTCTTCTCTTGAAAAAGGAGCTGCTGTATCCAAATTTGAAGAAGATTTTGGAAAATTTCACGGAAAGGGAATTCACGCGGTAGCAATGCCATTTGCGCGAATAGCATTTTATTTTTTGTTAAAGGCCCTCAATCTGCCTAAAGGGAGCCGTGTTTTGATGTCCCCCCTTACCATTGCGGATATGGTCAATATGGTGCGTTGCGCTGGTCTGATACCTGAGTTTGTTGATATCCGAACAAGGACATTTGATGTGGACCCGATCCAATTACAAAAAGCCATAAAACCAAATACGTCGGTATTGTTAGTGACACATCTTTTTGGAATATCAAGTGAAATGGACACAATAGTGGATATAGCTAAAAAAAATAATTTATTCCTTATTGAGGATTTTTCTCAAAACTTGGGAGGGAAATACAAAGGTAAATCTTTAGGCACATTTGGTAATGCGGGTATATGTAGTCTTTCATCACTAAAAAATTGCAGTACTTTTTATGGGGGCATGCTTGTATCAAAAGATATTGGCTTAATTAACACAATTCGTAAAAATATATGTAGCCTCCCACAGCCTGAGATTAAAGTATTATTTCCCATAATATTTAAAAGCTTAATTTTTTCTGCTGCGCTATCGCCGTTGTTATTTTCAGGGATAACTTATTTTATGGTACTTTTTCTGGAAAATTATTTTCCAGGAATTATGAAAAAAATACAAAGTGATAATCGAGACGCTTGCTTAAGAGATGATGTCCCTTCCTCATTTCTATTTGGATACACAAATATGCAGGCGGAAATTGGATCGAGATTACTAAACCTAGTGCCGGAAGGAAATAAAAAAAGGCGGGAACATGCACAATTACTGACTGAGATTTTAAAGGATTCCGTCCCTTTGGACGCGTTACCGAAATCTCATACAGAAAGTGAGGATATATACTGGAGATATCCATTATTAGTTGAAAATCCAAGGCCATTTCAAAGGTACCTGATGAAACACGGAGTTGACAATTCCGCAACTAATCTCGTTCTGTGCACCAATCAAGATTATTTTTTTCCTTACAAGGCAAAAATGCCCATATCGGAAAGAGTTAAGGAAGATTTGGTCTTTATACCGATTGAGCATCAATTATCGGATAGAGAAATAAAAAAGATCGGCGTGGTGATTAGGGATTACTTCTATAAAAAAAATAAAGATTATGTTTGATCAGTTAACAGTAAGGGAAGCAATAGCAGGAAGCTATACACTAGTAAGCAATTCTTTGAGCTTGTTTTTGAACAAGGCGGATGCAAGGGCGCCCTTATATGTTTTTTGGCTAATGACATACCGTTGCAATAGCAAATGCTTGCATTGTAATTGGGTAGTAAAGAATATGACAACAGAAAAATTGAATGAAGAATTGGTATCTAAAGAGCGTCTTGATGTGGCCAATCAATTAGCGAAAAGTAAAACTTTTGGAGTGACCCTTTCCGGAGGAGAACCCTTGCTAGTGCGAGAGATTTTTGAAGTGATCAAGATTTTGAAGAGGGCCGGTAAACGAGTTAATGTATGTACCAACGGTCTTTTATTGGAAGACAATATGGATAAAGTGCTAAAGGCTAAACCGGACTGTATAACAATTAGCTTGGATAGTCCAAACCCGGAAATACACGATAAAATACGCGGCGGAAACGGGTATTTCGAGAAAACTATTTCAGGGATTGATATTCTCCGGAAAAGTAGACAAAAAAAAAATCCAAAAATAATAATTAAAATGACTATATCAAAGGAAAATATTGAGTCAATTGAAGAATTTCTTGAACGCTTTCGAGGTATTTGCGAACATATAACCTTTCAGCCTGTCCAAAACAACTTGATCCATCAAGTTCCTGATGAAGGTATTTTATTTGATAAATCAGAATACGGTTTATTTAAAAGAAAAATGGACGACTTAATGTCAAAATATCCTTTCATGAATAATTCTTATTATAAAAATATGGCGGATTTTTTGTTTAATCCTGATTCTTTATTGAAAACCGGGAAGTTTCGATGTTTGCTTTCGTCAGCATATTCCGTTTACATCGACCCTTATGGAAATGTTAAACCTTGTCTCGGCTTAGCTTCTGCTGGAAATTTTAAGGAGTCTGGTATTATCAAAATCTGGAAAAGCCGGGAAAATTGCAGGCTACAACAAAAAATGCGGGATAAGGGAAATAATTGCATTTGCTGGGCCTATAATAATCTCTTTAATCAATATTTAGTCGAAGCGTTTAAAATTTTGAAAGGTAAATGAGGTTATTTTTTGAGGGCAATAGGTAATTTCTCTGTTAAATATTTCA
>JAJDAS010000201.1 GCA_029261755.1 Nitrospinia bacterium | reverse complement strand
CATGCCGCAACCCTGGGTTAAAAAGCCAACAGAATTTCAACCCTGAAAGGGTTGCATAAAATAAATCTCCACTGCGCTATCTATTGTGTTACCCCTACAGGGTAAAAAAAATGATGGGAAGGGACCCAGGGTTGCAATACTCAAAAAGCGGAGTATTTTAACCCTGGGCTGAAGTATATAGCCCCTACAGGGCAACTATTGTTTTTACTTTTTGTATGGTTCATGGAGACGTTTGGATTTACCTGAACAATTACATGCTCTTTTAAATAAACTTATCTATTGGGACCTCAAAGATAAGGCTTAGTTTTTTGGCAACTTCTTTACTGATATTTCGTTTTCCATTTTCCATGTCAGATATTTTTTGTCGAGTAAACTTCCCAAGTTTTTTACCTAATTCGGCTTGGCTAAGGCCAATATTTTCTCTATAGATTTTTAAAGTTTCGCCAGGAGTAATTGCTTTTCTAACTTCTTTGTACCATCCGGTTTCAAAAATATTTAGAAGTTCCTCATCGTCCTTCACAACCTTTACATCTGTACCAAATTTACTTTTGAGAAAACCAAGAACATCTGATGGGATATTGCCTTTTATCTCAAAAAGGGTGTTTTTAGTACGGCGCTTTTTCACGATTGCCAACATAATAAACCTCGATAGTTCTTGAAGCCTTCCTCTTTATGAAAACCTCGTGTTTCATGGCAAATTGTACCCTTTATTGGGGTACAGTTCAAGGAAAATTCAACACCCGTTGAAAACCTTATAGTTTTTGGCATAACGGTGAGCAAATCGAAATTGTTCAGTGTAGGCGTCTTTGCAAGGCGGAATTATGTGGCGGCTATCTTTGTCGCCCGCCTTATGCCTTATTGAGCAGAAGTGGGTTCTGTTGCGTCCCGGAGCATGGTTTCACCCTTGAGCAGCCAGGAAAAACCGAATGCCACGATGGCTAGTGACTCGAGCCAAAAAACGGGGTTGGAAGTGTTCTTGTCGAGGTCAAAATAGAAAATAATCGCGATCAGAGCAATTGAAGCCAGGATAATGTAGCCACAGAGTTTATAAAAGAAATTTCTCCACTCCTTTTCTGGGGTCGGTGAGAAGTTCGGGTCGGTCTTAGTAAACAGAAAAAGTGAAGAATAGGCAAGGGTCAGCAAAAACAACGCGGCGAAGGCAAAGTGAACATAGCTAATGATCACTGCATGGTCCAGAATGCAGTCTTGAAGGCATTTGCGAAGACAATCAAAGTTGCCTTTAGGGGTAAGTGGGAAACAGGGCGACACCTACTGCAAAAAGGCAGGCGAGATCGCCTGACCGGTCGTCTTTTTTTTCGTACCCCTTGTAGGAAAGCATAAACAGCCCTAAAGCACAGAGAATTCCTACCAAAACGTCTCCCATGCCGGTGTAATATACTAAAATCAAATTTTGGTTGCAGTTAATGCTTAGCAATTGGTTTAGTCAATTTTCAGATACCGAGAACCAATTGCGGTAGAGTATAGTAGTCGCTTATTGACGGCTGGATACCTTGGTTGAAAAACAGTAAGGCGCCAAAAAAAAGAATGAAGGGTAAGGTAACACCCAGGATGCCAATGCACTTCCTGAGGGTAAGGTAGGAAATTACGAAGGAATTTGGTTCATTTTTAGTAATTTTCATGGGATACCCATAGGTTTTTTTGTAACGACCCGCATAACCAGGCGGGATACCGATGCTGAATTACCAAAAAATTGGAATGCTATTAAGGTTTGAGCTAAAAAAAAGCTCTGCATTCCCGCTCTGGTTTATGCGATGGTTAGCGAGAGTTCCTGCCACTGAGCCAATTTTTAAAAGATTCTTGACTTTCCCCTGATGGCTTGCCAGCCAATAAACCTTCTACACTAATATCTTCGTCTATTTCTTCCCAATGTATACCATGACCTTTGCCAATTAATCTCCAATTAGCCAGTTCCTGAGAACTTGAATGTAAAAGTCTTGGATACCATGCAATGGGTACGGATATAGTCCGTCCATCACTTAAATCAACACTCAAAGTATCCTCAGTGATTGTTACATTTTCTGCGCATGGTATCTCTAACTCAATTGCCAAAGTACTCATTCCATGCCTCCATTAATAATGTTTGATTTGTTACAATAACTTTATTGATGCTAGAAATTTCCGTTCGGTTGAATCCACCACTCATTCCACAAAGCATATTTGAATTGATGTTCCTTCCGTCTTCTGTCTTTTTCGTCCTCTGCTTTTCCGCCTTCTGCCTCTGTGCCTCTGTGCCTCAGTGCCTCAGTGCCTTTGTATTTGTGCCTTCTGCCTCTGTGCCTTTGTACCTGAGTAAGTTACATTTTCTCAAAAATTCCACACAGCAAGCTTCCGATGCCCTTACGAATAATCGGGGTGGGCGGAAGGAAAACTATCCAAAAAGTTAAGAACTAAAGCCGCAAGGTAAAGGCTGCCTTTTATAGGTTAAGCCTTGCCTTGCTTCTTTAATAATGTTGCCCATTAGCGAGTTGTGTCCACATTTTTTCGCTAATTGATTAATTTTCTAAAAATACCAAATCAATTACAAGCCTGACTCTTTTTTAATGCAGTCAAGAGTGGACTTGACCCCTATTTCTATTCTATTTGACCCCTATTCTATTTGACCCCTATTCTATTTGACCCCTATTCTATTTGACCCCTATTCTATTTGACCCCTATTTAATTGCAAGCCTGACCCCTTTGCCTTTGCTAATGAATGTCCCTTGAAACGCTTTATTCCTATCACTCATGACGGTATATTACAGAGGAACTCCCTCATTGTTAAACAAGTCGAAATGATTCATACGTTCAACAAACATGGATTTAGTACTCGTATCATGGTTCTTGCACAAATAATATATCCCCTCAGATTCCCCTTTTATGCATACTTCGGTAATCTCCTTCGGAAGATGAAATGTTGCCTTAGGAAAAGGGGCTGCGCTATGACCCGTTTCTATTTCAGGTACGTACAAATCGTTATCATTCCGGCACACAGAACACTGAATCTTACTACCCCTTTTAAAGCGATCATTCGAGGTAATGAAGTGTATTGACATCCCAATATCTGAGGTAAAACAGTAAAGGTTGCCGTTAGTTGGCTCCTTATCACTCTGTTTCCTAAATTCATCATTGAGTAATTTGGCCATCTTATTTCGATAAGAGCCCATTTCTTCACGAAACTCACCTAAAATAAGGAGCTTTTCAATATTTTTTTTATTACCACAAACTCTTTTATTCATTTCCTCCCAAATCTGAAAAATGCCGCTAACCCCAAGGTGTGCTGACAAAACCCCTGGGTATAATCGTTGTTTTATTGTTTCTATGAATTTTTCTATGCTATTTGCATAAACATCCCCTGCCCACTTCAGCAGGTCATCTTTCGAGGCTAATAACTTTTCTCCATGTTGTTTAATATCTAAGCATTTTATTTCATTGCCATTAATTTCTAAAAGAGAGCATAATTTTGTTGTTTCATGAAACTCTTTTTTATGTTTTTCATCTATTTCAAGTAATTCTGTAGAGCAAATATTTTCATTCGCCTTAAAGTTATCAATCCAATTTTTATCGCGACCATACCAGAAGCTCCATTTTAAAACAGAACCCATATCAGCTTTTGCCGGGTCCCCACTTTTTGTCAAGCTAGCAATTTTTTCGAAAAAAGGGTCATATTTTTCTTCATCCAACGCTTCGAATTCGAGCTTTGCTTTCAATTCACGAAAGGTAGCATTTGATATGTGAGCGACAACTATATCGCATTCATAATAAGGGGATAGCCCTTTATGGAAGCTTGTATCTGAAGTAAAACCTACTTCAAAAACAGTCTTTTGCTCGGGCGTATCCGAACATCCACTATTTTCCTCATCTTTTAAATCTAGAATAAACCCTATTGGGTACTCTTTGGTAAGTTCTTCACTATGCTTAGCTTTTAATACTCGAATATCAAAAGCGAAACCTTTCGGCCTCAAAGTAGTCTCTTTGCTTAATGGGTAAATTTGTTTCACATATGATTTCTTAGGGTCGGAAGAAAGAAACCGGGAACACTTTTGTTCAAATCCCAGGTTTACAAACAAAGTCAATTCAATAGTCCTTTGTTTTTTAATATCACCTTTCAAATCACTATGCTTTATTACCTCATTGTGTTCCTTGATAAGTCGCCACATTGATTCAAAATCATCTGTATGATCATGATGATCATGAGTAACAAGGACAGCATCAATATCTTCGAGAGAAAATCCCTCTGCATAAAGGTTATTTAACAAGTCAAACCCTGGGTCAATCAATAGCCCTTTTCCTTTCCATACTAAAAATTTACCCCCACCTTTAATAGAAAACACACGAGGACGAGGCAGTTTAGGTGTCCATGAACTATACCGCCCTAAAAAATATAGGCCATCTATAGAGTTATCGTTGCTTTCCCCCCTGCCAATAATTCTACGCTTTGTGAGATACTCATAAATTTCCGATGGTTTTCTTATAAAATCATCAATGTGCAACAACTGATAACGAAGCAGCCTAATGAAAATACGATCTTTTATTGGCCATTTTTCATCATCATCATGTTTTTTATCTCTCCATTTTTTAATCCAATGCAAAATAATGGGATAAAATTTACGGTGAAAATGTTCTATGTGTTTAAATGAATCATAAAAATGCTCGGGAGTGTTTTTGTCACCTCTACCATGCATCTCGTTTATTAATATTTTATTAAACATCGCAAAACCGTTTTTAGGGTCTATTTCAAGTGATTTTTCAACCCAGCCAAAAGCAAGGTCTGCCACAACCGATTGACCATTTTCATATACCATTAGTTTATCTCTAATTGTTTTTATCCCTTCGTTCCCCGGTCCGGTATCTTGTGGATAAATACGAAGATCAAAGAGCAAAAATCCAATCCTACTTAATACATCCGAAAGTATTTTTGCCATTGGGCTAAAATCTTTAATTTGTCCTGATGGAAACAAGTAATCAGTTATCTTAAATGGTGAATTCAAATGGGATATTTCTTTATTCACAATATCGACTGATAATTCAGCTTCTGAAGAAAAAAGATGATGAATACGATCCTTATCACTTGTGTCTAATATAAGTTTCCTGGCTAAATCATCTTTCTTTATAAATGCGTTATGTTTATATTTTTCCAAAAGATCAATCAACTCTTCTATTAGCTTGTATTGCACAGGAGTCCAAATCGTTCTTGCCATCTTTTCCTCTTCATACCACCATCGTTCCAAATATTTTACTATTTCGTATAAGGCTTTTAAGTACCATTTAAGAGCACGACTATAACTTCCTTTTTCAAAAAAGCCTTTTCCTTTAAAAATCATTGAGTCAATATTGATTATTCTTGGGATTTTCCTAGGGGCGCCTTCGAGCTCATTTAATTTTTCCATTGACCGACAGAAAGCAGTTAATGCTTGAGACTTAGCAAAACTTGCAAAATATACACTTCCTTTATGATGATTCAAAAGTACCTTTAGCCAGTTTGCAAAAATATGAGCTTTCTCAGGGGGGAGCCATAACGTATTTTTTTTGGGAGGTGAGGCTTCCGAGGCCACCATTATGAAATTTCCTTGCCTTGTTTCTACAAGCCTTTCCAGGCGAATAAAGTCATTAAAGGCACGCTGGTTTTGTCCTAATAGAAGAAACGCTTTTGCCCGATATAGGTATGCAATGGCTAAAGGAACTGTAATGGAAGGTTCTTCTTTAACTGTGTCATTATTATTAATTTCAGATTGTACAGATTCCGATAATATAAGCATTGAACACGTCTCAATAAACCTAAGAATAAATTCCCGCTTTTTATCTTCAATTATTTCTAACTCACTAAATGTCATTTGAGATGTATCCCTGGTTCTATATAGGTGGTGAATCTGCGCTATTCCTAATAAAAACCTAATATGTAAAAAATAATTAAGTATATATTTAATTCTGTCTGTTTTCTTACTAACCTCACAACCAGCATTTTTATAATGGTCAAGAAAGTTTTTTTGAAAAGATTCAATTATCAAAGGCACTGTTATATTATTAAAGGCTTTTTTGCGTTCAATATAGTTCTCAATTTCTATCTTATTCTTATTTATTACCATCTCTAAAAATTCATTCGTGTAGCCTTCCAACTCAGGATCCAAGAATTCTTTCTCAGAATTTTCAATTTCTTTCTTTAACATTTTTTTAGTGAGCTGAATTTGCCTCGCTATATTTTTTGCCTTCTTGAGATACACACCATGCGTATCTATTTTCTTGACAGTATTTTCTTTCTTGACAATATCTTCTATTAAAAAATGAAGTTGGACAACCGGGATATAACAATATTGAATAGCTATTAAAAACTCTGGAGTATGCTCTTTAGTTGTATTTTTATGGAATAATCCCATTCCACCTTCCCCATCATTCCGAGCATCCGGAGTGTCAACGTCAGCGCAATTTTTTTCTGGTAGATTGAGGCATTTCCTATATGAGTCCAAATTTGTTTCGTCAGAAATATCATTTTTTTTGCCATGAAAAAAATGTGTCTCCTGATATAAAAATTCTCGATAACCTTTAAAAATTTCCTTTAGTGGAGTGTAATTCCTGAATACATTTCTGCACTGAACCTCACGCCACCTTCCCAATTCATTAAAAGAATGATGTGTTTCTCCCATCAAATAACTTATATGGCTATGATAAAGCAGCATTCGG
>JAJDAS010000200.1 GCA_029261755.1 Nitrospinia bacterium | reverse complement strand
CCTCTAGAAAGATTCTGGTCCCCTTGCAGTGAAAAACTTCTAAAAGTCCAGTGGATGTAAAATGAAGGATATCGTAAAGATTTTCCTTGCCATACTGGAGAATCTTTTTTTCTAGGTCTGATAAGGTGGCTTGTGCTTTGTTTTTGTTCATGGTAAATGGATTAGGCGATAAGAGTATTTATTTTTCATGGGTTTATTTTTCAAGGTTTATAACTTCTCAAAAGTCTGAGGGAGTTCTCCATTTTTCCCCTCCTTGCGAAGGCAATGTCATTGACTTAAGGTGAGTAAGATTTTTCCGGCCCGGTAGGGGCATGTGAAAGTACTTGGGCAAGCATTTTTCTTAAGTCAATGGCATTACCTTCGCAAGGAGGGGATACAGGAGAGGTCTTTTCAAGTAAGAGTCTATCACAACTTTTTGTGAAGTTACTAGGGTATCCACCGGTAATCAAGGAGAATGTTGACAAACATGAGGGTTGATTGCGGGTGAGTTGGAGTGCTTCACTACGGCATGGAAAAGTTTTCTTGTGGCGCTGCCTGTAATAGAGGCGGAAAACAAGATATTTGCGTCAAGAAAAACTCTCACTATTTGCTATTCCGTTTCTTAAGACGTAACGCGAGTTTTTTCTCTTCCTTCTCGAATTCGGTGATTCGTTCATCGGAATAGGTTTCAATAGGGAAGGCCACGGCAGGTTTGAGAACAGGTTCATCGGATTCCTCCGCCATGACCACACCACCTCTTTCCAAGCCCAATCGTTTTCGAACTTCTTTGGGAAGTGTCAGGGTTCCGCGTTGGTTCATTTGGATAGATGTTGACATCTTCTCTCTCAAAAAAAGCTGAATACGAAGAATAATTAAGTTTAACAAGAGGTCAAAAAAAAGTTTTAGAATTTAGTCCGAGAGCTTTCCCCAATTTTTCCGCCCATTTTTCAGTTATTCGAATCCGGTTTTTTGTTAGATCGTTGACTTTTTGGGCAGGGACCCCCATTCTTTCCGCCAACTCTTTTTGCGAAAGTTCAAAGGCTTCGAGAAGCGAGGATAGCCTCTCTCCTTGCGTAATATGAGAATCATCCCACTCTTTCGCTTCTTCTTTTTCAATAATTTCCTTTAATTTATCAAGATCTACCACCAGCTTTATCTCTTTTAGGTCTATTTTCTTCAACCGAATTGCCAATCCTGCCTCAAAAAACAAAGAGGCTGTTTGTATTTCTTCAATTTTTTTTATTGTCATGTTTATTAACCTCGATAACGTTGACAGATATTTCTTTTTCTTTAATGGCAAATATTACCCTGTAGAATTTTGAAAGTCTGCATGAATGTTGGTCCTCCCTTTTTCCCTTAAGTTTTTCATGATGATATCCTTTAACATGATAGAGTGCTGAAGGTCCGTTGAACTTCACAATCCTTTTCCATACTGAATAAGCGGCCTGGATTTGCCGTGGCACTTTTTCTAAGTTTTTTTTCGCCTTTTTGCTTTCAATAATTACCCATTCCATGGTTATTAATATACCTTTTTGCAAGGTATTGTCAAGTTCGTTTTATTTTTTAATTTGGGGTCGCCTTCCTCTATTTGGAGGTCATCCCGGTTCCCCGACAAGATAGGTAGAATTGACAACTCAACCGTGTATGAATATGCTTGAGCATATAGGTAATGATCATGCAAACCAAACGGCATGCCCGTACTGTGATTGATACAAAAAATAAGAGGACAGGAAGATCCTTGAAACAAGCGTAGCCCGGAACCTGTAAGCTGGAGCCTTTAATGAGCTACTTCAAAAACATATGCCTACTAAAAGCGCCCCACGCTGTGGAGGCGCCGCATCCTACTTTTGTGTCGGACTTTACCGAAATATCCGGTCTCGCGGCGGTTGTTGAAAAAGATGTGGAGTCCGTTTCCATACCGGAAAGCTTTTACCATGAAGGCGCCTTTGAAAACTTCCGGCGTTTCCTGGAGAGGAATCCCGCAGATCTTGTGGGCATCTCCTCCATGACCGGGGCCTTTAACAATGCCCTTGCATTGGCGAAAATCGCTAAAGAGTTCGGCAAATACGTGATCATGGGGGGAAACCACCCATCGGCCCTTCCCGATGAAGTCTTGAAATCTCCACATGTGGACGCCCTCATATTAGGCGAAGGAGAGGCCACCTTTAAAGATTTTGTCCTAAACGGCCCGGAGAAAAAAGTTCCCGGTATGGCCTTTAAGGAAAATGGGCGGGCCATCTTTACGGAATCACGCCCTTTGATCGATGATCTGAGTGCCCTGCCGTACCCGCTGAGAAAGGCCAGGCCCACGCGCTTCGGAGAGTCCGGTGCGAACTACTCCATAGATACGGTGTACACCTCAAGAGGGTGCCCCTATCAATGCACCTTTTGCGCCAACAACACCATTAATAAAAAATGGAGAGCGCGGGACCCCGAGCATGTGGTGGGAGAGCTCGCGACGTTACATGAGCCAGGGCGAAAAAAATTAATAAAGATAGGCGACGCCAACTTTTTAACCAGCGTTTCAAGAGTTGAAAAAATATGTGATCTGATGATCCGGGGGGATCTCACAAATTTTAAACTCTGGACCGAGACCAGCGTAAACGACATTATTAGAGCGGAAAAGATTATGCCCAAACTCCGGAAGGTCGGCATGGGGACTATAGGCCTAGGCATCGAGAGCCCCAATGCCGAGACCAGGAAAAAGATGAAAAAGAACAATAAGGAGGATTCCTGCGCCAGGGCCGTTGACATTCTGACAAGGCATAAAATAAAAACGCATGGTTTTTTTGTTCTTGGACATCACACGGAAACCGAAGAGGATACAGAAAACTATCCGAAATTCGCCAGGGCCATTGGCCTCAAACTCCCCATCTTTTTCGTGTTAACACCCTATCCGGGTACCGTGATCTACGACGAATACAGACGAGAGAACAAAATCAAAAGCTATGATTGGGACTCTTATAACAACTTTGGAACCGTGGTGGAGACAAAGAGCATGAATATTAAAACCCTGAAGAGGATGGTTGCCTATTGTTGTGGGATTTTTTTCAACCGATATTCCTTCCTTAAAAGGAGCACCTTTTTGGAGATAATAATCACCCCCATGCTCAGCCTGGTTTTTATGAATGTTCTTTTTCGACTGAACAGGGAAAACTCCAGGGATGAGATAAAGGACCTTATCTTTTACGCCCTTGAAACCGGCGCTACGGGTCTTTCCAGGCGCATACCCGTTAAGCCCTTGTTTATACTGCGGCTCTTTAAGGATATAACCATTAGGATAAGGCACTCCCCGGGGAAAAACCTGGACTTTTCCCTTTCCCAGGACAAAGATGCCAGATACGTTAAAGCAAGGCTGAACAACGACCAAAAAGGGGTAAGGGGGATCACCCTGAACATTGACAAGGCGATGAGGTTAGGAGAGAGGGCGTCGGTAAACCAGTACGCCGCCATTGCATGCAAATTCGAGATTCTGAAGAACTTAAAGAAAAATCCCATGAAAAAATGGAGATACTTGCTTACCATTCTTTTCAGCAGGGAGTTCATGTCCATCCTTTGCCATGGCCTATTCTATATTCTTTCTACCTTGATTCAAGGATTCGGGGCGCTGGTGGTAGGATTGTTTTTTGTAAGGAAAGCCAAGGTGTAGAGTTGAGAGTAAAGGGCAGGAGCATTCCCAATTTTTTGTAAACCGTCATTTTTGAAAGCACGCCCTGGGAACGCAGCCGTCTCGGCTGCATTTTGCGGGCGAGACGCCCGCGTTCCCGGCAAAAACAAAAGCGTATGAGGCCTTATTTGACGCATTTACAAAAAAATGGGAATGCTCCCGTAAAGGACCAAGGCTAGCCTAAAGAAGAATATCGTGCAAAGTTTGAATTCCGTGTGGTCCGTGGTTTAATCCGGTTTAAGAGTTGAAAAATTTCAAATACCTTTTGTCAGTACTGCTCTAAAATGTTCAAATTTGTAGACAACCAAGGAAGTTCAAAGTCCACAGCTCTTTTTTTCTTGTTTTTTTTGGTGGTGGGAACTGGGCTGGCCATCTTTTACTTGAGTCCCAATAAGTTTAGCTATCTTTCCACCATGGGAGCTAACAAAGAGGGGACGGAAGAAGCCAATTCTACTGCGAACTTTTCAACCTTGCCAAAGGAGAAAAAAATAGAAGTATTGAAAGCCAAAAATCTCCAGGAGCTTCGTGAAAAATGTCGGCGTGATTCCCAGCAAGGTGGTTACAGTGATAGTGCGTGCTATTCCCAAACCTTCTCAAAGCAATTGCGCCATCTGGATAATTATTATAATGCCCTTTTTGTGGAAAGGGACAATGTGGAGACTGCTCTTGAAGAAATCAAAGAAGAACGCAAATCCGCCATTGAGGAAGCAAGAAGGAAGTACCCGGTGAAAAAATTTCTGCCTTCCGCCGACGTTGACTTAAAAAACCCGGTTATTAAAAAGGAATGGGAAACTTTTAAAAAGATTACTGACGCTAAGGGAAAAGGTGAATGATTCAACCTCTCACACTGAGCGAAGAGGGGGAGAGTGCCCTTCACAGAGGTAGCCGTGGCCGAAAAGGTAAAATACGCGAAACTTTCTACCTATCCGGATTCCGGCCGCCTATTTGTCCGTTGCCTGCCGTTGAAGGGACATTAGGCTGCAGGGGTAAGCCGTAATTATTGAACAAAAATTAAACAATCTTCCAAATCAAGCGGCAACCACTTTTCTAAGCCGGGGTATCGGTTTATGGTTCTGCAAATTATGCCATAGGTCCCAATCCCGTTGAAGGTTCATCCAGAAATCAGGGCCTGTTCCCAAGGCTTCTCCCAAGGCAATGGCGGATTGAGCGGTTACCCCCCTGCGGCCCTTGACGATTTCATTCAAGCGCGCATAGGGCCAATTCAAATGATGGGCCAATACTGTTTGGGTTATCCCGGACGGTTCGAAAAAATTCCTTCAAAAGCATTTCCCCCGGATGGGTAGGCGGTCGGTTTTTGGGTAGCATGGTATTCTCCTGTTAATGGTAGTCAATTAATTCCCGTGTGAGGCTCAGGTTGTAAACTGTCTTGGCAACAAACGATCGTGCTATCTCTTTACGGTTCTTAGGGGGTTGACCATGCCAATAAGAAGGAATAAAAACATGCTCTTCAATCCTCACTAATTCCAG
>JAJDAS010000199.1 GCA_029261755.1 Nitrospinia bacterium | reverse complement strand
CAGCTTGCCGTTCATCTGGATTACCAGGGGCAAGGTCTGGGGAAAATCACCATAGCAAAGGCTCTTGAACATTTATGGAGAATAAACTCTCACATGAGGGCCTACGCAATTATAGTCGATTGTTTAAACGAAAACGCTGAAAATTTCTATTCAAAATACGGTTTTGAAGTATTACATCACCACCATGGGAAAATGCGAATGTTCATGCCAATGACCATGGTTGGGCAGTTGTTTCAACAATAGTAAAATGTATTTGGTTTTTCCAAAAAGAAGCAAATATAGAACAATAAAACCCGTAACTCGTAATCCGTAACCCGCAACCTCTTTTTCGCATTTTTCGCTTGCAACTTTAAAATATGGAGTGATAAATTTTAAATTGGAAGCCTTTCAGTTATTACAATTTAAATTTATCCACAATGGCGGAAAGCTCCCTCGCTAGCCGGTTTAACTCTTCAATTCCTTCCGAAGACCTATCCGCCAGTTGCGATGTCTCCTGGGAAATGTTGGATATTATTTCAACATTGCCTGTAACTTCCTCCGAGGCTGTGGAATGTTCTTCTGTGGCTGCGGCGATCTGGGTCACCAGGTCCGAAACATTGCGAACTACGCCCATTATTTCGTGGAGAGATTTTCCTGCCTTTTGGGCAAGAACTACGCCTTCTGCCACATCTTTGATTCCGGCTTCCATATTCCCCACCACCATGGAGGTTTCAGACTGAATTTGCTGGATCATTTTCGCTATTTCCTGGGTGGCCTTAGTGGTGCGATCAGACAAGTTGCGCACTTCATCCGCCACCACGGCAAACCCTCTTCCATGCTCGCCAGCCCTGGCCGCCTCAATGGCCGCGTTTAGAGCAAGCAGATTTGTCTGGTCCGCTATATCTTCAATCACCGAAATAATTTGCCCAATTTCACCGGAGCTTTTGCTTAAAACACCCACCACATCGGCCGATTCTTTAACGGATGAGTGGATACGGTTCATGCCCTTTACGGTTTGTTCCACAATCTCTTCCCCTTGCGCGGCTCCATCCGAAGCCTTGTTCGCGGAATTCGCGGCCTCGGAGGTGTTGTTGGCTATTTCAATTACCGTGGCGGACATTTCTTCCATGGCTGTGGCTATCTGGTCTGTCTGCAAATTCTGTTTTTTTGCCCCATCGGTTGTGGCTTGCACGGTTTTTGAAAGGTCTCCCTCTGTGATTGAAATTTTCCCCGTCACTTCCGCGATTTTTTTGATTATGGCGTTTAACTTCTCAACGAAAATATTGAACCAATGCGCCAGCTCTCCTATCTCATCCTTATATTCCGTTGAAATTTTTCGAGTGAGGTCGCCTTCTCCTTCGGCGATATCCTGGATAGACGCCGTGACCTCCTCAATGGGCCGGATCACCTGTTTCTTAAGGATCCAGCCTAAAAGAATGAGTAAAAAAGCGAAAGAAGCCACATAGAAAAGAATCAGGCGGTTCCTGTTCGCCGAAATCGCTTTTCGTAATTCGCCCAAAGAGGTTTCTACCACAATTACACCTAAAACAGGATGCGAGTCATAGGAATGGCAGGATTGGCAATCCTCTTCATTTACTATGGGGGATATCTCAATATAAAGATCCCCCTTTTCAAAAGCCACCGGTTTAACAGTAGATAACACTTTGTTGAACATTTCGTCGCCGTGTTGAAAATAACGGAAAGATTCATTTTCGGATTCGGAAACATTTAATTCCTGGTCTTCAACCTGCATCTTAGTCTTATTATCTTTAAAGGCCTCAACACCGCTTTTTCTTACAATGATAATATCTTTGATTTCTTTTAAAATTTCTCTTTGACGTTGGAAAAAATTTTTCAACCCCTCCGAGTCCGCGTTTAGCATATAGTCCTTTAAGGTTACGCCAAGGCTTTGGGATAAGACGTTTATCATTCGTTTGTTGTTTTCTTTCAGGTCATGGCTTTCTTTTCTTAAGGAAGTAATTGCGATGAACAGGAAAATCAAGAGCAAAGATCCTCCCAGCCAAATTAAACAACGCGTCATTAATCTTTGATTTTTTAGCATTATTTATCCTCCCATTAAATATTATTTGCCTGTTTCCACGTTGCATGACGTGGAAAAATTCGCCTTCCTATTTCGCGCTTGGGAGCGAGGCACATCCCATCATATCACAAAATCTTTTCCATTTTTTTCCGCAAGTTTATTTTGAAAATTATTCTTTAAATCGGATCACGACTTTCCTTCCAGCTTCCCTATCTCCTCCTCAATTACCTTTCTTTCTGATTCCGTGATTTTTAGTTTCAGGCATTGTTTGAAGTAGTGGATCGACTTTTCGGAGTCGTTCATATACTCTCCAAAAAGTGTGGCCAGGTTCATATAAGGTCCGGGAAAATCTTTATCCAGGGCCATGGACTCCATAAAATCCCTGGCTGCTGTTTGGAACTCCTTCTTGGACAGATGCAAAAGTCCCCGCAAATTCAAAAGCTGCGGACGAAAGGCGTCACCCACATCCATTTTCATGGAGTCCGCAACCGCTCGAAGTCCGGCCCCTGGCCTTTGTTTTTTCAAAAAATAGTAGGCCAGGTCCATGTGAATTTTTAAATAAGCAAACTTGGCGTTGGTGAAAGAAGGTTCCAGTTGAATGGCTTTTTGGAACTCCTCCACCGCCTTGGCCAGGTTTTTGTCATTTTCATACAATCTTCCTCTATAAAAATGGCGCTGTGATGACTCAAAGCTGGAAAGTTGCTTTTCAAAGTCTCCCTTTTCCATCCCATCTAGATTGACTATGAAAGGGTTCACTGGTTCACGATATGGTAAAAGGGCTTTCAGGTTCTCTCCCTTGATGCTGGTCCCGACATGGTGAATGCGGGGAGCCGTGAATTCCACAGTGGGGTGGTCGTCCGTCACAATCTCCGCACCCTTCACATAGCCTTGCAAACCCTTCTCTCCCATCATAAAGGTGGAAAGAAGTCGATATGGGTTTCCAAATCCGATTTCAGCAAGGCTTTTTTTGAGCTTCTCTCCCTCCATTCTTTGCTTCAAAGCCTCAAAATCCACAGACAATTTTTGGTTGGAGCCGATCATGATAGCATCCCACTTGGTGAACCACATGGTGGAGTGGGGAAAGGCTGAGACAAAGGTAGCCACCAGGGAACGGAAGTCCTCAACCGACAGATGGTGCAATGGAATCCATTGCGAGACCATGCCTCCCGGTTTCAACTTGGACTTACAAATTTCGTAATATTCCCGAGTATAGAGACTCACGATGCCTGCATTGGAAGGGGGAGGTGGTTCGGAAGTGATAAAGTCAAACTTTTCATTGGTAGTGGCGAGGAATTGTCTGCCATCTTCAATGACGGCCCGGAATCTCGGTTCTTCGATAATATGCCGATTGCCCTCTTTAAAATGGGGAGCAGCTTCAAAAGCGCCTCTTTCCGTGTCCACCGCAATGATCTCTTTTACGGGATGCTCGGAAATGGCGCCTGCGGTGGAACCGGTGCCGAAGCAAATTACCACCGTATTTTGGGGATTCGGGTGGAGGAGCAAAGGAATATGGGCCTGAAGCCATTCCAACTGCAAGGCTTCGCGGAATGATCCCGCGATGGGGTCTCCGTTGATCCAGATCCGCTTGATTGGTTTTCGATAAGGGGTAAGATCATTTTCCATGGATGACACGAGCACGGTTCCGGTGACCCCTTCTTTGTAAAAAAGGACTTCATTTCCGGGGTCGAGCTTTCCAAAACTGATTTTTTTGGACACATCGCCGGAATAAAGTTGCAGGACCAAGAGAAGCACAAATGGAACCGCAAAACCCATGAGAGTCGATTTATATTTGGAGGCCATTAAAAGATAAGAGCCGGAAAGAAAGATGGCAATGGAGACCAGGATCATTCCGTTTTGTATTCCCATCAACGGGAGGATCACAAAGCCGGAGAAAAAGGAACCCAGAATAGCCCCAATGGTATTCACCGAATAGATAAGACCCAGGCTCCTGCCCGCTGAAACAAACTCAGGGCTGCATAACTTGAACACCACGGGAAAGGTCGCCCCCATTAAGAAAGTGGGGACAATGAGCAGGCTGAAGATGAAAAGGAAAGAGGCAAAGACCTTTCCAGTCCAGAAAGCATCCATGGACCCTCCAAGAATCTTAAAAGATATCTGGTTCCAGAAAGAGGCCAGGGAATCGTGTTCCCCAAAGAGGAAGAGAGTCAATAGAACCCCTATACCTATGCCCACCTGGATTTTTCCAAATGTCGCTTTTAGATTCTTTTGAACTAAATTCATCCTGGAGAAGCACATGCTGCCCAAGGCAATTCCCAGGAGGAAGGTACAAAGTATGGTGGCGAAGGCGTAAACCGTGTTATCAACAAGAAAAATAAATAACCGCGTCCAGAAAACCTCCAGAGCCAGGGCTACAAAACCGGACAGGCCGAATAAAAAAAGCAGAGGGCCATCCATGTGCGGGCTTTTGCCCTTTTCCACCGGTTTTTCTTTTTTCTTTTGGCCAGCACTTTCTAGCCAGGATGCTTCCGGTTTGCCCCAAGTAGACAGTAAAAAAGCCGATAGGGCCAGAATGAGGTTGATTGCTGCGGCCAGGTATAGCGATTTTAAAACACCGATGGTCTCCAAAAGGTAAAAGCCGGCGATGAGGCAACCAAAAACCGCGCCAAGGGTGTTTAAGGAGTAAAGAGCCCCTGCATCCTTCCCGATCGTATCTTCTTTCCGTGTAAAAAAGCGGGAGATCACGGGAAAGGTTGCGCCCATGAGAGAGGCGGGGATAATGAGCAGAAGGAAGGCAAAGAGGAATCTGAATAAGGAAATCAGGGCAAAGTTTTCTCTGACCACAGGAGGAAGGAGCAAATATGCCGGGGTAATGAGGTCGATGCCCAAAGGGATGAAAAAGGCATAGATGCCGATCCCAAGCTCTATCACGGCATAAGTTTTTAAAGGGGATGGATGCTGGTCTATGAACCGCCCTGCCAGGAAACTACCCAGGCCCAGACCACCCATAAAAACGGTAAGAACCGCGCTGACAGCAAAGGCCGATACTCCGAAAAGGAGGGAAAGCTGACGCATCCAGATGATTTCGTAAAGGAGAGCTGAAAAACCGGAAAAGAAAAATAGGGGTGGGATGAATAGTCTTAAATTCATAGTATAGGAATTTGCATATTCATGGCTCTAAAACTCGGGAAAAATTGAACGTCGAACGTCGAACACCGAACGTCCAACATCGAAGAAGGTAGATTTTTTTTAAGGATGTTGGAGCATATTGGGAAGTTACGTTCCCTGGCGGGAGGAAACTTGGCAACGAATAGATTGCCGATAGAGCTAATCAAACCAGATCCTTCCTTCTTCGATGTTCGATGTTGGACGTTCGATGTTCGACGTTAAAGGTTTTTTTTTGGCCCGCCGTAGACGTTAAGTTCAATGGCAAAGCGGAAGATTGGGGGGTGGAGGATTACGCGTGAAGGAGAATTTCACAGGCGTTTAGTTGTTCCAAAAAAGAGTCTTCCTTCATGGCCGTCAGTTGGTACGGGA
>JAJDAS010000198.1 GCA_029261755.1 Nitrospinia bacterium | reverse complement strand
CGTATTCCCTTTGCCTGCCATGCGAGAAAGCCCCCAATCAATTTCTAATATAGTTGTTAGGGCTATTATAGTATCTTTTTAACTGGGCAACAACGCGACAAGACCATAAAAACGTATCTATTTAATCGGGTCAAGCCATAATCTTCACTCAAATTATGGCTAAATATGCAATTCTTGCTTAATATGCTGAGATAGCCAGTGCCTGATAAGGGTCTGATAGGGGATAGCTTTCATAACGGCAATTTTTTTTATTGCCCTTACCTGTAATGGGTCTATTTTGATTGAGATATTCTTTAACTTCACTTTCCTTTTGCCGGAAAGGATGCTTTCTCGAAGCTCGGTTTCTAAACTCATTTCAACAGGCTCATCTACTATTTCCTTGAGAACACCATGCTTGTCATAATACTCCGCTTCTTCAATATTTCCAGGTACTGTGTTTGCTTTCATGTGCTTACCTCCCCTTGCGTTTACGGTAATATTTCCTTTCAGCATCATTCATATCCCAACCTGTTATCACACGCGCAATTTTTCCTTTCTTTAATTCGAAAACCACTGTGAGAAAACGACCATCACCCGTAGGACCCATGGCCAAATAATGGCCCTTTTTAGTTTTCCTGAATAAAGGTCTCACCGCAAAAACCTCTTCCGCCTCCCCTGGATCAACTCCATGTCCAAGCTCAATATGTAATGCGTTCCCTTCATCCCATTCAAATCCGGTAATCTTCAATAACAGGCCTCTCTAAAAAAAAGTAATACATAATATTACCAAGGTATTTTAAAAAGTTCAACCGGATTGGCCCACGGAACACACGGAATACACAGAATTCAAGCCTCAACCCTTGAAAGTATCCAAAAACTCCGAAATTCCATGAAAATCATCCCAAGAAGTACTATATTTATGGTGAGTTCAAGTTTTAACCACAGCTAAAAAAGATGATTTATGAACTTACCCAAGAACTCTAAGAATTACTCTCTACCATAAAAAAATAGCCTAGGAATGCAGGAAGCCAGGAAAAACCTGAAAAGCAAGAAAACTAGTAAGAATCTTCCTGCATTTCCTGCCTTCTTAAGCTAAAAAAAGTTTATGAAGTTTTTCTTTTGTGTAGGTGTCCCGGTAAGCGAAGTAAATTTCAAATACCTTAGGCTGGATTTTAAGTTTTTTCTGAATTACCCTTAGTAACCTGATTTCTAAATATCAACGCCATCAATTTCAAAAAAAATACTCACTCTTTCTTAAGGAGGAGAAAAAATGACTATCGAAAAATACCACAAATGGACGGATACAGAGGGGAACAACTTTGTCCCGGTTCACCTGGAAGGGAAGGAATTATTGGCCAACTATACCTTGAACAAGGGAACGGCTTTTACTAAACAGGAACGGAAGGAATTTGGACTGGAGGGGCTTCTCCCGCCACACCCCTCCACCATGGAGGAACAGTTGGACAGGGTTTATGAGGGGTTTACGAAAAAGGACAATCCCATAGAAAAATATCTCCACCTTCGCGGCCTTCAGGATAGGAACGAAACTCTCTTTTACGCCCTGGTGGCCCGCCATGTGGAAGAGATGATCCCCATCATTTACACCCCCACCGTGGGACAGGCGTGCCAGGAGTACAGCCACCGCTACCAGAGGGCCAGGGGACTCTACATTACGCCGGCCAATGTGGATTCCATGCACGAGATGGTCCACCATTTCGCCTCCGGCAATATCAAGATCATTGTGGCAACGGACAATCAGGGAATTCTGGGATTGGGCGACCTGGGTGTGGGAGGAATGGGAATTCCCCTTGGCAAACTTTCTCTTTACACCCTGGCGTCGGGCATTCATCCGGCCAGTTGCCTGCCCATCACCCTGGATGTCGGTACCGATAACGAGGAAATCCTTAACGACCCTCTATATCTGGGGATACGGCAAAGGCGGCTCACCGGAGAACCATACGCCACCTTTATTGAAAAGTTTGTGGCGAACGTGAAAAAACTCTTCCCCCACGCCGTGCTTCAGTGGGAGGATTTCAGCAAGCAAAACGCCTTCACAAACCTGGACACCTATCGTTCTGCGCTCTCTTCCTTCAATGACGATATTCAAGGCACCGGCGCCGTAACCCTGGCCGGGATCATTGGCGCCATGAGGATCAAGAAGGAGAAACTCACGGACCAAAAATTCGCCATCTTCGGAGTGGGTGCGGGTGGCGGAGGCGTTACCAGGCAAATTTACGCCGGCCTGATGAAGGAGGGGCTGGATTCCCGTGCCGCCCTGGAAAGAATCTTTATCCTGGACAGCAAGGGAGTGGTTCTGGAAAACCGCGAAGGAGTGGATGACTACAAAAAACCTTTCGCCATAGCGGGCTCGGCCATCCAGGGCTGGAAAGTCAGCAATCCCACCAGGATTACCCTGCAAGAACTGCTGGAAAATGAAAAAATCACCGTGTTGATCGGTACTTCCACTCAACCCGGCACTTTTACCGAAGACATCGTCCAGTGCATGATGAAGAATTCAGCTCGACCGGTAATATTTCCCCTTTCCAATCCAACGTCGAAATGCGAGGCGGTGCCGAAGGACATTTACCACTGGAGCAAAGGAAAGGCTATTATCGCCACAGGCAGTCCCTTTGGGGAGGTTGAGTACGAGGGTAAGAGCTACCGCGTAGGCCAGGGAAACAACGTGTTTATCTTCCCCGCTGTGGGCCTTGCCGCCATCATCGGCAAAGCTTCTTTCTTAAGCGATGACGTCTTCACCACCTCTGCTAACGCTATGGCCTCCTGCGTCACCGAATCGGACCTGGAGTCCAACGCGGTGTATCCGAGGATCAGCGATCTGCGGGAAGTCACCATAAAGGTGGCATCGGAATGTCTGAAGGAAATTGTGAAACAAGAGCCGGAGAGCGGAATCAAGGAAGAGAATATTCCCCACCTGGTTCAATCTTCCATGTGGAAACCGGAGTACCTGCCGTATAAGAAGGTTTGAACATGCAACTTGGTAAAGATTTAACATCGAACATCCAACATTGAACGCTGAACATCGAAGAAGGTATTTTTTGTAATAAAGCAATGCGGTGTGAAACGGTTATTTTCAAAGATTTTTACATTCTTCGACGTTGGATGTTGGATGTTCGGCGTTTGATGTTAAAGGTTTTATCCCTTAAATAGACAACATTTTGTTTATCCGAAAATTCTAAATACCTATGATCACCTTAGACGGAAAATCCCTTAACCTCGATCAACTAGTTAGCGTTGCACGGAAAGGAGAGAAAGTCCGGCTCGCTCCCGAGGCTAGAAAAAACATTAACAAATCGAGGAAGTTCATCGAGAAAAAACTTGCTTCCCGAGAAACCATTTATGGCGTTACCACCGGTTTCGGAGAATTGAGCAATGTCTCCATTCCCATGGATAAAACCAGGGAGCTGCAAGCCAACCTCATTAGAAGCCATGCGGCAGGTGTGGGAGAATTTCTGGACGCAGAATCCGTGCGGACCATGATGCTTCTGCGGATTAACTCCCTGGCCGCAGGTTATTCCGGCATACGCCCCGTTTTAGTGGAAACCCTCATCCGTCTTCTCAATGAAGATATCCTGCCTCAGGTTCCCGGCCAGGGTTCTCTGGGTGCCAGTGGAGATTTAGCACAATTGGCCCATATCGCCCTGGCGCTCATCGGCGAAGGCTCCGTACAGTGCCAGGGAAAGATTAGGACCGCAAAGGCCGCTCTGAAACAAGCCGGGATCCGGCCTCTGGAGTTGGAGGCCAAGGAAGGACTTTCTCTCATCAACGGTACGCAAATGATGGCCGCCCTGGGAGCGCTTTCCGTGCACGACACGCAAAACCTGGCCCGGCACGCGGACATCGCCGCCGCTTTTAGCACGGATGTTCTCAAA
The DNA here is from genome assembly GCA_029261755.1 of Nitrospinia bacterium. Lineage (GTDB taxonomy): Bacteria > Nitrospinota > Nitrospinia > JACRGO01 > JACRGO01 > JACRGO01. The sequence goes on along the minus strand of JAJDAS010000198.1, from coordinate 2,037 downwards.
GGGTCCATGGACCACACCGATCCCCTCATCCACCAATTGCGGCCTTTTCAGGGTCAGGCAACCTCCGCCAACAACATACGGAAGCTGATGAAGGGGAGCGCTATTTGGACATCTCATCAAGGTTGTGAAAAGGTGCAGGACGCCTACTCTTTGCGTTGTGCGCCCCAGGTTCATGGGGCCTCCCGCGATGCGCTGGATTATGTCGCAAAGGTCATGAAAACGGAGATGAACGCCGTCACCGACAATCCCCTGGTTTTTCCCGACGAAGATAAAATCCTCAATGCCGGAAATTTTCACGGACAACCCTTGGCGTTTGCACTAGATTTCCTGGGCATTGCTCTTGCCGAACTGGCCAACATATCCGAACGCAGAATAGCCCGCCTGGTGGACCACAAACTTTCTGAATGGCTCCCCTCCTTTCTAACTCAGAAAGGCGGACTACAATCCGGCTTTATGATGGCTCAATATACGGCGGCATCCCTGGTTTCCGAAAACAAGGTGCTGGCCCATCCCGCCAGCGTGGACTCCATACCCACTTCCGCCAACCAGGAAGACCATGTGAGCATGGGAGCCACCGCTGCTCGGCATGCCCGGATGATTCTTCAAAACAGCTCCAAGGTGATAGCCATCGAACTTTTGAGCGCAGCCCAGGCCCTGGAATTTCACCGTCCGTTAAAAACCAGCAAAGCCCTGGAAGCTGCTTATGCGCAAATCAGAAAAGTTATTCCCCGCTTGACCAAAGACCGGGTCTTGCATAAAGATATCGAGGAAATGGTTAAACTGATGGAGAACGGGAAAGTAGTTGAAAGAGTAGAGAAGGTTGTGGGGAAGTTGAAATAAATTTTAGATTTTTGATTCTTACACACTACCTCTGAGAATTCGTCTCTCACAATTAAGAATTATTACTAAAATCAAAAACAAAACCGGATTTCACAAAGAGGAAAAGAGAAAAAGAGAAGGGCAAAAGAAAAATAAAATAATTAGCCACAGAAGAAAACAAAGTTCGTAACTTAGTTTTTCTGTGTAATTCTGTGCCATTCTGTGGCTCATAGGTTTTGCTTTTCTCTTTCACTCTTTAACTCTTTGTGAATAAAATCTTTAAGTTTTGTTTGGCTTTTTGTCTTGAGGTCAAAAATTCAAATTTCTTTGGCTATATTTTAGATTTGAAAAATATTTATGCTGTCTTTTCTAAAAAAACCAAAAACAACCATTTATGAATCCCCGAAAGACCCAGCAGACCTGCGGCTAAAAAATCTGATCAAGCCGTGGGACGGCCAGGCGGCTGATATTGCTCTGGTGGGTGTTCCCTTCGATGAGGCCATCGTAGCCGGAGGAGGTCGAGCAGGAGCCAAGGACGGACCCAACGCCATTCGCCGGGCCTTGAAACATTTCGGTACAACTTGGTTCTTTGAATCGAGTATCGATATTAGCACCCTAAACATTGTTGATTGCGGAGACCTGGAAATATCGCTGGGAAATACCGTGGAGACTCATGATCGTCTGACATCCGTCATCAAAGAACTGCTGAAACAAAAAATATTCCCAGTCACTATTGGCGGCGGCCACGATCTTTCCTTCGCCACTATCCGGGCTCTGGCCGAAAGTTCCCAAGAACATATTGGCGGCATCAATGTAGACGCCCATTTCGATATCCGACCTATAACGGATGGAGTGATCACCAGCGGGACCCCTTTTCGCAGGGCATTGGAGGAGTTGGACGGAAAGTTTTTACCAACTAAATTCGTAGAGATGGGAATGACGGGAAACAGCAATTCTAAAGAGCACTATGACTACTTAAAAAAAATGGGCGCGCACATCTACCCTCTGAAAAAAATCCGCCAGGACAGCGCCGAAACCCTTATGGACCGATTGCTAGTGCTTATGGGGAAAACCGCTTTTTTTAGTTTGGATATTGACGCCGTCCAGCAGTCATTCGCGCCAGGCTGCAGCGCTCCCGCCCCCGTGGGCCTGACTCCTGAAGACCTCACCCCCATTGCCTTTAAGGTCGGTCGAGCCCCCGCTGTAAAGATTTTCGAT
>JAJDAS010000197.1 GCA_029261755.1 Nitrospinia bacterium | reverse complement strand
GAGGGGCAAGGGGCAAAAAAAATAGGAAGTTATATGAGGCAAGGAAGCCTGCAAGGAAAATTTAGGGGGGAAATATGATGATTTCCCATTTCGTAAAAGTCGGTGATAAAGCAAAGAAACCAAGGTAGGAAGGAAAAAGACGTTAAATCTTTACCTTTTTTAACTATTTTTCTATGATATGCTCGTAAACATTCAGGTAATGTTGGCCGGGCAAATTCCAGGAATAGTCGCACCGCATAGCATTGGTCATTAGTTCCCTGAAGAATTTGGGATACGAGTAGTAAAGGCCGATGGCCCTGTACATGGCCGATTCCAGGCCCTGATCGTTGAAATCACTGAAGACATATCCATTACGTTCCTCATAAGGTTTGTGGGCGTGATCCGCATCGAAGACCGTATCGCTCAGCCCCCCCACGTCCCTTACGATGGGAATCGTTCCGTATTTCATGGCTATCATTTGCGTCAGTCCGCACGGCTCAAAGAGACTGGGCACGATCATCATATCCGATCCCGCATAGATGAGATGAGCCAACTCCTCGTTGTAGCCGATCTCCAAATGGCAATCCTCATTGTTATTCAAGTGGTTTTTCAGGTTCCAGAAATAGTCGTTTAGCTCGGAATCGGGGCTGGAGCCTAACAGCACGAATTGGCATCCATGGGCCAGGGCATAAAAGATGGCGTGTTTGATAAGGTGAACCCCTTTCTGGTGGTCCAGGCGTCCGATATAGCTGATGATGGGTTTGAACTCCTCGCGCAAGAGGCAATGATTCCGCAGGACTTTTTTGTTGTCATATTTTTTGTCGAGGTGGTTGATGTCGAATTTTTGCGGAATATGGGGATCCGTCTCTGGGTTCCAAACGTCGTAATCGATTCCGTTCAAGATCCCGCCAAATTTTTGGTGATGAATTTCCAGGGTATGCCCCAAGCCGAAATCCTGCTCCGTGTGGCGAGTCTCCCAGGCGTGTTTGGGCGAAACCGTAGTGACGAAGTTGGAATAGACGATGCCGCCTTTCATCAGGTTCAAGGCGTGTAGGTTAAAGTTGTCCTGCAACCGGTCGTAATGAAGATAGTATTCCGGCCTGTTCAGCCCCGTTTCGCTAAGGATGTGCCCTCCCGTTACTCCTTGATGCTTCAGGTTGTGCAGGGTGTAACAAACCCGTGGATGGGTCATTCCCATATTTTGATAGATTTCGTACAGCAGGACGGGGATTAGCGCGGTTTGCCAGTCATGGCAATGGATAATGTCCGGGTTCTTCCCCGACTTCCACATGAACTCCAGAGCTGCTCGACAGAAGAAACCAAAGCGTTCATCATCGTCCTTGTGGCCATAGTAAATTCCCCGGTTGAAATACTGCTGGGGAAGATGGGGGTCGATAAAAAAACATTTTCGTCCATGGACGAATCCGAAGAAAACGGAGCAGTGAACCATGTCGTCAAACCACGGCACCCATAAATCGCTATAGGTTTCCTGAAGTCCGTAGATGTGGTCATAACGCATGCAGTCGTACTTCGGGAGGATGATTTCTACGTCATTGCCCCGGATCTCCAGTTCGCGACTGAGGCCGAAAACCACGTCTCCCAGACCGCCTACTTTGGCAACGGGCGCGCATTCCGAGGCTATCATGGTGATGAACATTATTTATTTGCTCCTGAGGAAAATCATTTAAAGTCAAAAACGTAGAACCACGAATTACACTAATTGCACTAATTAAAAATATTTAAAATTAGTGAAATCCGTGGTTAAAAAGGTTTTTGTTTTTTGTGTCTTTGATTCTAGGTGGTTTAAGAAAATTCCGTGCGATTCCGTGTCATTCCGTGGTTAATTCTTTGTCTTCATCCTTCTGCAACTTAAACACCAACGCGCCCAAAGGAGGCAGCGTTAAACACAGGGAATGTGCTTTCCCCTGCGCCTTAATGCGCTCCGTATGCATCCCCAGGTAGTTCCCCATATTGCTCCCGCCGAAAAGCTCCGAGTCGCTATTGAGGATCTCTTTGTAAAACCCTTCCTTGGGGACTCCGATCCGATAGTAGGTTCTTGGCACCGGGGTTAAATTGAGGATGAAGAAAAGGAAATCATCCGGATCCTTCGCCTTCCTGGTGAAGGCAACCACGCTGTTTTCATAGTCTCCGTAGTCCATCCATTCGAAACCAGCGCCATCAAAATCCACTTCGTGCAAGGACGACTCTTCTTTATACAGGTGATTCAACTGTTTCACCAGGTCCTGGAGTTTTTTATGGGAATCATTCTCCAGCAGGCCCCAGTCGAGACTTTTACCGCAATCCCATTCCGACCACTGCCCGATCTCTCCACCCATGAAAAGAAGCTTCTTACCCGGCTGGGCATACATGTATACATAGAGGAGGCGAAGATTGGCAAATTTCTGCCAAAGATCTCCCGGCATTTTGTCCAACATGGAGCTTTTGCCGTGGACCACCTCGTCGTGGGAAAAGACGTTGATGAAATTTTCGGTGAAGGCGTACAAGAGGGAGAAGGTGAGGGTGTTGTGGTGATATTTCCTATGGACGGGATCATTTTGGAAGTAGACCAAGGTGTCGTGCATCCAGCCCATGTTCCATTTCAGGTCGAATCCGAGGCCGCCAAGATAGGTAGGACGCGACACCATGGGCCATGCCGTGGATTCCTCCGCTATGGTGAGGGCGCCTGGAAATTGTTCATGTACCACGACATTAAATTTTTTAACAAACTCCACCGCCTCCAGGTTTTCGTTTCCTCCATGTTCGTTGGGGACCCAGTCTCCCTCTTCCCTGGAATAATCAAGGTAGAGCATGGAGGCAACAGCGTCTACGCGAAGTCCGTCCACATGATAGCGGTCCAGCCAGAACAAGGCGTTGGCAATGAGGTAGTTGGCCACCTCTTTTCTGCCGTAATTGAAGATGAGAGTTCCCCAATCCCGATGCTCGCTTTTGCGGGGGTCGTCATGTTCGTAAAGTGCAGTGCCATCGAAATACCCCAGGCCGTGGGCGTCTTTGGGGAAATGGGCCGGCACCCAATCGATGATCACCCCCAGATCGTTTTGATGACAGCAGTCGATGAAGTACATGCAATCCTCCGGCGTTCCGAATCGACTGGTGCAGGAGTAATATCCGATGGTCTGGTATCCCCACGATTCGTCCAGGGGGTGCTCGGAAATGGGCAGCAATTGGATATGGGTGTAACCCATGTCTTTTACGTAAGGAATGAGGGTATCCGCCATCTCCCGGTAGGTGAGCCAACGGTTGCCCTCTTCGGGAAGCCTTTTCCAGGAGCCTAGATGAATTTCGTAAATGGAGATGGGAGCTTCCAGCCAATTTTTCTCATCCCTCGCCTTCATCCATTTTTTGTCTTTCCACATATACTTCTTGATGTTGTGGACCACGGAGGCGTTCTTGGGTCTCAACTCCGTATAAAAGGCATAGGGATCGGCTTTTTCCGAAATGATCCCTTTGTATTTGGATTTTACCTCGAATTTATAGAGGTCGCCTTCGTCCAGGCCGGGGATGAAAAGTTCCCACAATCCGCTAAGTCCCCTGGAGCGCATGGGATGAGCCCTGCCGTCCCAGTTGTTGAAATTGCCGGTAACGCTCACCCGAAGGGCATTGGGCGCCCAGACGGCAAAGAACACCCCTTTGCCCCTGTTGATGGTGGTGACGTGAGCGCCCAGCTTTTCGTATTTCTTGTAATGGGTGCCTTCGCCGATGAGGTGGATGTCGAAATCCGAGAGCACTGGCTGGAAGGAGTACGGATCGTGAAAGGTATGGGTGGAGCCGTCACCTCTTGTCTTTTTTAATTTGTACGGGAAAATTTTCGTTGCGCCTTCAAATTCTGCCTCGAAGATACCCTCCTCATGAATCTTTTTCATGGGGACTACCTTCTTGCTGCGGTATTTCAGAACCTCCACCTCTTTTGCGTCCGGCTGAAAGGTTCTCACCAGCACTAAGCTTTTACCCTTTATTTCCACAAGGTGGGCGCCCAGGAATTCAAAGGGGTCCGAATGAGAAGAGTGAATGATCCGGTCCATGTGCTTTTTGGTTTTCATAGCTAGTTCCTTTTAGCAGTGGTCATTAGAGAAGCGTCATTAATAGTCATTTGGCTTCGCCGTCATTAGTCATTTCCGGGAAAGCTATAATAAATATACTATTAACTACGTCATTATGCGAGTATTGAGGAAAAAAAATCTGTATTCAGCTTTCCGTAGCAGGTCATCTGCTATGTATATGCCAAATAAAAAACAAAAGAATTTAACGCAGAGTACGCAAAGAACGCAGAGAAAGACAATTATGAAAAAAGTTTTCTTTGCGGCCTCTGCGCCTGCGTAAAAATCATTTTTTTTTGCCGCAAGGCTTCTTTTTTTCACAAACCAGTTGACAAAAAAGCAGTCAGGCCTTATATTATATATAGACATATTTCTATATATTTATCGGAGGGGCAGATGGATTTCGATTGTTGCAGCTTTTTCAAGGCAGTGGCGGACCCCACCAGGGTCAAAATCATGATGCTGTTGGCAAAAAGAGAGATGTGCGTCTCGGATATCTGCCAACATTTCCAGATGAAGCAGCCCTCCATCTCGCATCACCTGAACATCCTGAAGAACGCAAAGATCGTAACAGACCGGAAGGAAGGTAAAGAGGTTTATTACTCCTTGAATTCGTGCTGCATTGATTCCTGCTGTAGCGACTTTATGAAAAAGTTTAGAGGCTCAGGATGAGGCGGAGGCTAAGAAACAACAAAAAACAAAGGCACTTGAAAGAGATCGTAGGTTATAAAAGCTAGGGGACTTAAAAATGTATGCATTCCGCCAGGCGTGAATAAAAACAGCTTTTTTTTGCTCAAACATATAGACATATATAAATACGTAAATCCAAAAGAGAAAGGAGGTGAGAAAAATGAAAAAAGATTGCTGCGATATCAAGGTGACGGAAATCAATGACGGGTACCGGATCGAAATCACCGGCCAGGAAGTGAAGGGCAAGTGCAAATCCATCATGGAAACATGCTGCTCGGATGGTGCTTCATGGAAGGAACTCTTCAAGAGTTGCTGCCCAGCCCATTAGGTTAGCTGTAGTCCCATTCGGCGGGGGAGTGGCCACTCTCCCGCCTTTTCTTTCTACGACTTAGCTCACTTGCCACTCGTCACTTGATTACCTGTCACTGAAAAAGCCCGCATCAGACCGACATGCGGCTGGACAAAGAAGCCAACTCTTCGGTATGCCCTTCCAGCGAAGCAATCTGCTTTTTGAGGTTTGCAATCTCCGTATCCAGCTTGGTGGCTTGGCCTCCTTGTCCCTTTTCCTTCTGAGCCTCGGCCAGTACCTTTCCCTGGTTTTCCAACTCCCATTTGGCCCGTTTCAGTTTCTCCCTGGCTTCGGCCAGCCTGGTATCGGTCTTCTCCTTTTCCGCTTTCAAAGCCGTTTTTTCCACGGATTTGTTCTGGTAAGCGGCTGCAAGCCTGGCAGTTTCTCTATCCAACTCTTCAATATTTTTTGCAAGTTCTTCGTTATATGCCTTAGTCTCCTTATTGGTTTTGTCCAGGCTTACGATGCAAGCGTCCAGC
>JAJDAS010000196.1 GCA_029261755.1 Nitrospinia bacterium | reverse complement strand
AATATCTCTTTCCATAAAAAGATTGTCGGTTGTTACATTTCACCAGTGAGTACGGAACTGTGGTGGTTGCATATAACGGAGTGAATAATGATTTCCAGGCTCAGGGAAAGAGTCTGGAAGAAAAGAACGTCGGTTTTCCACCAACACCTGGGAGATAGCTCAACAGGGATTTTTAAATGTTTATGGGATTGTGCTGACCCTTCTCAACTCCAAACCGCCTCGCATTTTTTTTATCCCTATTTTCATGACCAGGACCTGAGTTTTATAGAAACCTGTTTAATGGTAGAATTTCCAATAAAAACAGTTACATTTTTTTGAGAGCTGATATGAAATGAAAGAAAATAGTATAGTTTTTGTCCAGCGTGAAATAGAAGACAAACTTGGCCCTATGCTTCTTACTGCGTATTTAAAGGCACATGGCTATAAAGCGTCCATAGTTATCGATCCACTCAAGCATATCAAGGTTATTCAGGAGATCAACCCGACATTCATCGGTATAAGCATTTTGTCGCCAGCTATCAATTGGGCACTTAAAATATCTCTTGCACTAAAAACATATCTTCCCAATTCCATCATAATCCTTGGAGGTCCACATCCAACCTTTTTCCCGGAAGTTATTAAACAAGACGGTGTCGATATGGTATGTATGGGAGAAGGGGAAAAACCATTGCTTGAGATAATGAAATCATACGACGGCACAATAACTTCATTAGCAAGTATCCCAAACTGTTGGGTGAAGAATGGTTCAACCATTAAGAAAAATGAGATGTGTTCTTTACTTTCGGAAGATGAATTATCACAGTTGCCATTTAGTGATCGGTCACACTTTCCCCAATACCCTAGTTTGCGACATTCTCCTCATAAGAAAATTTGGACATCCCGGGGGTGTCCCTATAGTTGCAGTTATTGTTTCAATCATAAGTATAAAAAACTCTATAAGGGTCTTGGTAAAACGGTTAGGCAACGTTCCGTGGACAGCGTTATCAATGAATTGAAGGAATTAAAAAAACACGGATGGAATTGCCTTGAAATCGTTGATGACCAGTTTCTATTATCAAAAGATTGGCTTTTTGAGTTTTGTGAAAAGTATTCCCTGCACATCAGCTTACCTTTTGCTTGCAATAGCACCGCAAAACAGATTAAGCATGATGTTATTGTTGCTCTTAAAAAAGCCGGTTGTAAGACGGTATGTTTTGCTATTGAAAGCGGAAACGAATCAATACGAAAGAATGTATATAAGAAACCTGTCACAAACGAAGACATCTACAATACCGCTGATGTTCTAAATTCTCATAATATGCCATTCCTGACTTTCAATATGGTTGGGCTGCCGGAAGAAACCATGGAAGATATTTATCAAACCATTGAAATAAACCAGAAAATCAAAACCACATACCCGTGGTGCTCCATACTTCAAGCATACCCCGGCACATCCATTGCGGATTATTTGAAAGAACAAGGTGTTGAATTCGGTTCAGATTTCACTTATTCCTATTTCACTTCAAGTACTATCGGTGGTTCGGAAAAGACCAGGACTATTTCCAATGCCCAAAAATTATTTGCCCATTTTGTTAAATCTAATGCTAAATATAAAAAAGTTCGGTTTCTTATCGAGAACCCGCCTTTCGTTTTATATAAGTGCTACCCTTCGGTATTCTATTTACATTATGGGAACGATATCAAAAAACGATATGGGATAAGTTGGTTTTCGCTATTTAGATACTGGTTGTATAGTCGGCAAAATTAACCTATTACAGTAAGAGGTTAATTCAACCACATTTTTTGGGAATGATCTCTCAATTCTCATCGGGACCGGTACCGTAAAATGCCTGGTTGTTTCCTTTTGAATGCCTTTTTGCAGTCAAGGCTAACTGAAGGTTGGATTCAGCGCTGGCATTATTTGGCTCCATATCAATGGCTTTTCGGAAATGGGAGATGGCCTCCTGCCATTTCTCCATCATTGCCAGAGCAACTCCAAGGTGGTTATGGGCATCGGGATAGTTCCACTGAATCTCCAGAGTTCTTAAGAAATGCCCAACAGCCTCTTGCGGCTTACTTAACTTAACCATTGCAGTGCCAAAACTGTAATGGACGTCAGCGCTGTCCGGTCGTAATTTTAAGGCATTGAGTAGAGGTAAAACTGCTTTTTCAGGTTCATTAAGCCTGATAAAAATAATAGCTAAGTTCTTCTGGGCATCAAAAAAACTGGGTCTGATTCTTACGGCTTCTTGAAAATAGACAACGGAATCTTGGTACTGTTCCAACTCAGCCAAGGCGCATCCCAGGTTGTAGTGCGCCCGAGGATTTCGGGGTTGTTTTTTTACGGTATCCGTCCAGATACTAACGCTGTTTTTATAGTCGGAATTGCGGACAAAGGTCAAGACCGTCAAGACTCCAATGGTTATCGCCAATAAACCTAAACCGGAAAGCCTGCTAACAGAATTATAGTGGGCTTTAGATAACGGTAAATGGGAAAACACGCGTCGACCCGCTTCATAAACACTAACTACGGTTATGACTACCAATCCCGCAAGGGGAAGATACATGCGATGCTCGGAGATGATTTCGTCAAGGGGCATTATGGAAGAAGTAGGGGCTAAAATCGCAAGAAACCAAATAGCTGCGAACCCCAATAGGTTTCTTTTTAAAACCGACCAAATAGAGCAGAATAGAAGGGTTAAAACTAATAAAACGAAGGGGAAAGCTTCTACCGGTTGTATAATGGACCAATAGTAATCGATACAGAGTTCATGAGGCCAAAACGACAGCGTTATATACTGAAAGACAATTTGGCATTGGGTCAACGCATACTGCAACGGCCCAAAGGTTACCTTAAAGGGGCCCGAATCTACCGTTCCGCCCGCCGCTACTTGAAGCCCTATAAGTATTAAACCGAAAACCAATCCTGCATATAACAACTGCGATTTCTTCAGAGCCTCTTTTGCGCCATCATGGACAAACAACAGGTCATAAAGAAATACCATAAAAGGAGCCACGATGATGACCTCCTTTGCGCCGATACCCACAAAAAAAGACAACAACGCAGCCAAGTGCCAAAGTCCCGTCCTGCCGGATCTCCAGCCGCGAATGGCACAATACAAAGTTAGCAAAAAGCAAAGGCCCATAAGCGATTCGCATCTCTGTATGGTATAAGTTACCGACTGAGTTTGTAAGGGATGAACCATCCAGATCAGCGCGCACCCAAGTGCTAAATTTGTTGAAGCAACATGGTACCTTTCCGGCAATTTCTCCGATAAAAAGCTAATTCTTAAAATTCCGTACAGTGCTAATGCAGCGAAAGTATGAATCAAAAAATTAAAGAGATGATAGCTCCAAACTTTTTCTCCACTGATAGCGTAATTGATCGCCAGGCTGAAATTAATAATCGGACGGCCTGCAACCCCTGATCCTAATGGCGCCTTTAAAGCATCCACCAGCGGCCACAGCTTTCTGATAGATGGATTATCAACTATGTTTGATACATCGTCGAAAACAAATTCTCCATTAAAACTATTGGAATATGCGATAAGTCCTGTAACAACAATAACTGCTGCGAAAAAAAAGCCTTGAGAATTTGTCTTGCCAGCCTTAGAGTTAATTTGATGTGTTTTTGATTCCATATCTTACTTTACAGTCAAAGTTTCACCGGGTTTTTTGGAATATTTGCTGTGGATCGAAAGGGCGAGCAATACTACAAAGAGGATAGTCTGAGATAGAGAATATGAGATGTTTTTTTATATCCGTTAACGCTTACGGTATTTTTTACTTTTTCCACGTAAACTTTCAACTGTGTTTTCTCCAGGTGAGCAATTTTCGGAAAATCCCGACACTCCCCCTCAGGTAGATCCACAATACCCTCGGCGAGTGAAGGCTTCGCAAAATCCTTATGATCTGCGAAAACCTGCAGTAATAGGCGATGTATGCCTTATTGGTATATTGCAATAACTCCTTATTGCTTAGAATTGTATGCTTTGGTTCAACGGAGAATTGATCCGCTATGCTGGACCAGTCCTGCCAGTTGTGGATGTCGTTGACCATATCTTTGTAGTATTTGTTGAAAATAGGAGTGCCTACAAATGGGACCATCAGGCTGAAACCGGCAAAGACGGATTTTAATTCCATAGCAAAATTGATGGTCCTTTGGACGCTTTCATGGGTCTCTCCCTCATTCCCAATGATAAAACTGTTCAGAACCATTATTCCCACCTCGTCGCATAATTCCGTTGCTCTCCGGCATTGATCCAGAGTTACATTTTTCCCCATCTTTTTTAAAACCTCCTCATCTCCCGACTCAATTCCAAAGAGGATATAAAAGCAACCCGCTTTTTTCATGATCCGCAGGATTTCCAGGTCAACATTATCCACCCTTCCAAAGATAAACCATTGTATATTCAATTTTTCATCAATGATTCTTTGGCAGATTTGCCTTGCCCTTTCTTTATCCGCTAAGAACAGATCGTCAACAATGTGGAAATGCGTAATGCCGTAATCATTCACCAAATGTTTGATTTCCTTTATGACATAATCAGGGCTATGGGGACGAAACCTCCTTCCCATGGTGAGAAGGTTTGCACAAAAGGTGCAGGAAGACGGGCAACCACGGCTTGATAAAATGGTAGTGCTTTTTAGTCCTCTGTCGAAATGAGCATGCAGCCGATAATTGGACAAGTCCAGCAAATCCCTTGCAGGGAAAGGAAACTCATCCACATTAATATGGAACGGACGTTTTGGCGTCCTCTGGGTCTCTCCATTTTCTCGATAACAAATTCCCTTGATCTCGGAAAGGTTTGGTTTTCCTTTTTCCATATTGTCCAATAGTTCAAGGACGGTATGTTCTCCTTCTCCTATTACCACCACATCAACACCTGGAGCGTCCGCCAGGACTCTTTCCGGAATGGCCGAGGCATGCACTCCGCCGTAAACCATTTTTGCACTCATCCCTTTCTTGCGGATTCCTTCAACTATTGCCAATGCATTTGGATAGTTGGATGAAACAGAAGTAATTCCGATGAGGTCCGGCTGAAATTTTTCAATTTGCCCATACAAGATATCCAACGGCATATCCTCGGCTTCGGGGTCATAAAGCCTCACATCATGCCTTGATTGCCTTACAAAGGAAGCGATGTATCCTACCCCCAAGGGGAAAGAACAGTTTTTTCCAACGTTGGCTTTGCCGTAAACATGCAAATATGGCGTGTTGATCAAGGCTACCTTCATAGAATCACCTGAAAAGAATTACTTTTAATATGTCTCTTATGGCAAGAATTTTTTCCCGAATTGATAAGTGGGAGTGGTGGGCGTGAATGCCGACCTCGGTATATTTCAGTTTTTTTCTTGCTGTTTCCTTGATGATGTTCAGTGTCCAGCCAAAGTCGGAATCGTCAAATGTCATTTTTCTTATTGCCTTTGTGGAAAGGGCCACATAACGGCTCAGACTGTCCGTGCAGGCAAATTTATATCCCCATCGTATGTAGGTTGTAACCAGGTTGTTGATGATCTTCCTCATCAATGACATATGGGGCATATGCCCGTGAAACCTTGACCCTACCACCACCTCGGTTCGCCCAAAGGTGATGGGATCGAGAAGCAAGCTCATATATTCAATGACTTCGTCCTCATTGTAGTCCACAAAGACAATGGACTCGGCCTTATCGTCCTTCAGCAGTTCGTTGATGGTTTCCTTGAAAATTTCTCCTCTGCCGCAAGATTTTTTCTTTTGTATGATTCGCAATTTTGCGCTGGTTATTCCCGGAAAATCTTCATGGGAAGGTACTCCATCAAATAAGGCCCAAACCGTCTCCACATGGTTACCCACCCTTTCCAGGAAATCCTTTATGCCGTCAGTGTTCTTGTCAATATAAACAAAGGCATTGGAAAAAGTTTTTCTTTCCATATTCAATGGCCTGTCTCTTACCTCGGAAACGCTAAACTTCCTGGTAAAATGGGCAGCGAATAAGCCTTCCGAATCGTATATGGTTTTGCCGGTAACAGGTTTTTCCATCCGGTAGCCAAACTTTTCAAAAAGTTTGATCCACCATCCTTTTGCATGGCATTGAATATGGGATACGTCCTTTCTGGACACTTCAAGAAAAAATGGTTCCCCTTCATTTTTAGAAACGGGGATCTTAACAAGCAAATTCTGAGATGTTAAAAGAGAAAGGATTTTCTCCAACTCCTCATCATGGATATGCTCCAGCACATCGAAAAAGAATATGTAGTCAAAGTAGGAATTTACCAGGTCCAGGTTATAGTAATAAAGAAATGGGCTAACCCCCTTTTTCTTTTTCCCTTCGGAAATAGCCCAGTAGGAAACATCCGTCCCTGCAATATTGAAATAGCCTCTTTTGAAAAATTCATCCAGGAGCACCCCGGTAGCGCAACCGAAATCCAGGATGAATTCTTTTTTTTTGATATCAAAAAGTTTGATCAGTTCCAAAACCATGAGGGAATATTTTTTTTCCAGTTCGTAATCTTTATAATTGGAAATTTTCGAATCCTTGAAGTATTCAGACTCAAATTGCATGGCTTTGTTGGGAGAGGTGGCTGGAAATGGTTAAATAAAATTTTCGTGGGGAACGTAGGTTTTTACAGAATGGATGAGCCTGTTTTGTTCAGAGTAGAAGCATTTACCTTCTTCGCAACAGCTTATATCCGCAGGATGGGGGTTTTGCCAGGTTTTTTTTATTTCCGACATGTGGCAAATCCTGAAATTCGGATGGAATTTTTGCTCAATAAGCGGGTTTGCCGAACAGTGGTAAATATAACCGTCGGCGTTCAAATATGGTTTCAACCACCCAATC
>JAJDAS010000195.1 GCA_029261755.1 Nitrospinia bacterium | reverse complement strand
AATGTTGGAGATAGCAAATTTAGCTCTGAAAATTTCCAACGCTGCCAGGCATATTCCAGATGCGCTGCCGGATATTGAAATGAGCAAAAAGAATCAGGAGATTTTTGCAGGATTGGCCGATAAGCTACGTGAACAGGCGTTGGATCTTCACCAGCAATCACAAAAAGGAGAGATGCCGGATCCTTCTAATGCGTTGAGGGAACTTACACCAACGTGCAATGCCTGCCATAGCTTGTTCAGGGATATGAAAAGAGGTTTCTGAGCAGTTACTCTTACTTGTTCTGGAAGCTGGCTCTATTGTCCCGAGGCTGTGGGCACAAATAGCAACCAGACGCTATCCTCGGGCTGTGGGGCCATAATGCAGAGAATGAGCTACCACTCTCAAGTTTTGTTTTTTTTCTCCGTTATTTTGTTGATTAAGCATCTAAACAAAGATCTATGGGGTATTCCGTGGACGTATTTAAATTCTTAGTAGAACATCAGGGGTCCATGAGGATTGCGGCAAAAATCCTTTCCAACAAGCATGTGGTACGTAATCCCCTATTTCTTTTTCTTCAGAACCTAAGAATAGAACATGTTGTCAAAAAACTTGAAGTCCCCGTTGCGGCGAATATCGAGTTGACCAATAACTGCAACGCCCAATGCATCATGTGTTCTCACCAACATATGAAAAGAAACAAAGGATTTCAGACTTATGAAATGTTTCAAAATATCGCGGATCAGCTTAAGGAAATGGGGGTAAGAAAAGCCAATTTAACAGGAATTGGGGAAGGCATGCTCGACAAAAACGTATTCAAAAAACTCCGGTATGCAAAAAATGTTGGAATTCCGGAAACCATGATTACAACCAATGCATCCATGATCTATGGTGACAATGTTAACGAACTCCTTGAAACGGGAATCGATGCAATCAGGTTCAGCCTTGATGGTGTGGGAGAAGAGTATAACCGGATTCGCGTTGGACTCGACTACGATAAGATACGACAAAATATTCTGGACCTCGTTAATAAACGAGAAAAAGGGAAATACGAAACAAAAATTTATCTCAATCTATTAAAAAAAACGGATGGCCTGAAAGATGAGTCCGGTGTAGTCAATACATGGAAAAACATAGTGGATGGTTTCAATTTCGTTTACTATATGAACTGGGGAAATCTGGAAGACAACATTGTGGAACATGGCTACAACAACCAGGCTTTTATTCGACGCCCCCCCTGCCCTTTTCTATGGAACACCATCAACATCATGTGGGAAGGGCAAGTGGCCCTTTGTTGCCTGGATTACAATGTGATATCCCCCATCGGCCATATCAAGGAACAATCCATAAAGAATATATGGCATGGTGAACTCATGAACAAAATGAGGGAAACACATATGCGCGGAGATTTTTCCAATACGTTAATTTGCAAGGACTGCACCTGGTATCCTAATTGGTGGGGGTGAGGATTTCGTACGTTTAATCTGATTTTGGGGAAACGGCGGATATTTTATGCGAGTGCCTAAAGTGACTAAAGTTTTAGGTGAACTAAAGTTAATGTAGTTGTTTTCTTATATAAAAAAACCTACCTCAACTTTAGGTATTTTAGTTCACTTTAGATCACTTTAGGCACTCTCTCCCAATTGCTTTATGCCTATAAAAGCATGACTTTAAATAAAAATAAGTTGTTCGCTGAATGACCACTCATAAACTTTAACAAATTATACGAGGCGGGAGCCTCGTGGAATGCATTCCCAGGGAGGACCCTGGGAACGAGAGGAGGAAAGAATGAAAGAAGAACTACTAAAAGCGGAAAAAGATTTTTTCATGGACTGGGACACCTACTCAGACACCATCGTAGCCCGAAAATATAAGGATGATTGGAAGGTTTTGAGGGATAGCCGGGATGCTCACTACAGGGAACTTTTTGATTTAAAACCGGGGATG
Source organism: Nitrospinia bacterium (assembly GCA_029261755.1). GTDB lineage: Bacteria > Nitrospinota > Nitrospinia > JACRGO01 > JACRGO01 > JACRGO01. The sequence continues at coordinate 1,491 of JAJDAS010000195.1, read as the reverse complement.
AAGGTATTGGATGCAGGTTGCGGACATGGTGAATATACCTTGTTTGCGCTCATGGATGGATGCATTGTGGATGCCTTTGATTTTGCACCTCAAATGGTAAAACATACCAAGACACTTCTTGAAAGTAAAAAACAAACTCCAAACAAACTTTATGTGGGAAATGTTCTTAAGATTGATGAGCCCGACAACACCTACGATGCCGCCATGTGTTTAGTGGTACTGGACCATATCGCAAACAGGGATCACGTTTTACAAGAACTGCTTCGTGTAATAAAACCCGGAGGCCATTTGTATGTCGACGTGCCAAACAGATATGCATTTCCCTGGAGGGCAGGAATGCGACTCATGCAAATGCTGAAACTTTACCCGGCAGGCATACTCCATTTTTTTTCACCAAAGGATATAAAAAGTTTAATAACGAGGAATGGTTTCGCCATTGAAGAAACTCTTGGAATGACCTTTATTCCCCCTCTAAGCGGAATCTATACGTCTGATATCAGACGTTTCACTATCTTCCCACCTTCCATCATTTCCGCCCTGGACAGTTTGTTTCTGACCATAGAGAAGAAGGCTCGCAGGGATTCCGCTTTGAAGCAGTTTTGTTTGCATACCTTCTTAAGAGCAAGGAAGCTATGAGTGTAACTACTCAGGCCGAGGCGAAGGCTAATGAAAAGAAAAAGAAATTTCACCACAGAGGTCACGGAGAACACGGAGAAAGGCTAAAAAAAATAGCTTAGGAACGCAGGAAACTAGAAAAAAACCTAAAAAGCAAATAAGCTAAAAGGAATCTTCCTGCATTTCCTGTCTTCCTAAGATGAAAATGGTATAAGAATTGAAAAACTTCAAATATTTTTGTTAGTCTTTTTCTTTAGTCTTTTTTCCTTCCTTCGCCTCAGCCTTGGATCATTGCAAAATGCATCAATCCTTGAGTTCATCATTGTCAAATGATTCAATGACTCAATGCTTCAATCTCTCATTGGTCTATTGCCTTTCCCGTCCCAAATACCTTCCTTTAATTTCAAGTAGTTATGCTATATTCTGAAAAATAAGCGGGACTATTACATCTCCTCTTTATTTTTCGTTTCTCCTTTTCCACCTATTCGACCTTTAAATTGTAATTAGCTGAATATTAGGTTATTTTTACGAGTAACCATTTTATATAGATTCTTTCACGATTCTTGCTTTGCTTTTTTATTATTGATTTTGCTCCTTTTTTAGGATATATTTACGCACGGTCTCTAAGATTTCATGTCTCAGGAAAATAAGAAAGCTATAAATTTAGGCCACAGAACTACATAGACGGCATCAAGGAATTTCACCAGGCACGAATGTCACTGAGAAAAGCAGTGGCGAGTTTCAGCGATTTGAAAAGTCCCCTGGAGAGCCTTTAATGAGGATGGGGAAAGTATATAGAAGTTATAATATACCGTTAATTATACCGCGAAATAGCGGTGGAGTAACTGGTTAGCGTTCTGTATATCCTTACATTTT
>JAJDAS010000194.1 GCA_029261755.1 Nitrospinia bacterium | reverse complement strand
GATACATTTTGCTTTTCGCGTTATTTCCGCTCCTCATGGAAATATTTACATGATTTCCTTTGGCCCAAATCTTTAACTCAACTATTCACTAGCTTTACTGACGGGTCCATTCAAACCCTATACTCTTCAGCCTTTTGATCTGCTCTTCGGTAAGCTTACTCTTCTTTTTATTCTCTCGCTGATCATATACCCAATACCCCAATTCCAGGTTTTCTGACCAAAAGACAGGAACATTACAATGGCCATGTTTTTCTTTGAATTTAAGCAGCATGGCATACTGTTTTTCCCAATGTGTAAGCGTAAGTCTGTTTCTACCCCAATCAAACCCTATGCTATCTAGCCTTTTGATCTGCTCTTCGTTAAGTGCCCTATTGTCCCTATATCTTTTAGCTTGACGCTGTGCTCGTACCCAGTTCCCAAGTTCTTTGTAAGCTGTCACATCCAAAGGAACATTACAATGGCCATATTTTTCTTTGAATACTCGTAATGCTGTATATACTTCATTCCACCTGGTAGACGTAGGGTCCCAATCAAACCCAATGTTTTCTAACTTACTAATCCGTACTTCGGTAAGCTTATTCTTGATCTCATTCTCCCGCTGTTTATCTACCCAATACCCCAATTTCAAATTTTCTGACCAAAATATAGGAACATTACAGTGACCAAATTGCTCTTTGTATTTTTTTAGTTCCCCGAACCTTTCATCCCAAGTAATACCTAATTTATCTACAATGGACGCAATAATAACCCCACGGAGAAATTCCAATGCAATACCGGGGCCTAAAATTTCCACCTTCTCACGGAAGTGGTCGCCATCGCATTCTCCAGTACGGCCCTGGTTCTCACGCATTTGCCGAATAATATCCGCCAGTTCAGCATCCTGCTCCTTCATAGCCTCTAGGACCAGCCATATATCGTCAAACCTCGTTCTTGCCAATGCGTCCTCTATGCTTTCTCCTTCCGCCTGCTTGAGGAAGAGGGGGACCAGCACATAACCAACGGTTTTATTGGATTCTTTTCGCATTGCCCTGCCCACTGCCTGGACAATGTCCACCCGGCTCTTCTTTGGTGACATGAAGGCCACCATATCAACCGCAGGGACATCAACACCTTCGGTTAAGCATCGGGCATTGGAGATCACCCCCTTCCCGGACTTTTTAAACTCATTCATGTGGCATTCTCGCTCTGAGGTCTTCATTTTCCCGTTGACATGATAAGTTTTAAAATCCTTGAGATGCGATTTTATCCCTTCTCCTCCTTCACCGGTAAAGGATTGGGCGGCTTTGACGGCACTGTGGAAGGTAAATACTTTTTTAACATGATATTCTTGCACTGCCTTATGCAAGGCGATCTGGTTGGCCACTTGCGTTGCCTTTACAAGGTCTCCTTCCACAAGAACCTCGCCTCGACGCAGGACCTCCTCACTAACCATTTCTGAGGTTACTATGGAAATAACTACCTTGTAATCGCATATGATGTCCCTTTGGGCGGCTTCAGAAAAATACAATTTGTGAACAGTAGGGCCATAAATTTCAGGAACATCCATGGAAAAAACTACCTTTGCATCTCCCTCTTTATCCCTCTTGTTGACGTCATAGTGGCGAGGTGTTGCAGTCATAAAAAGTCTTTTTTGTATGGGAAGGTTTTCATCATTTAGCGCAAAACCAAAGCGGGTAGCTGTCCGCCCTGCTGTTTTGTGCGCCTCATCAAAAATCCCAAGATCAACGGAATCATTGCCATTCATTGCCTCGGCAACCACCTTGGCAGATTGATAGGTGGAGAAGACAACTTTTACGCCGGGGAAATTATGGGAAAGAAATTTTCGGACAATAGCACTGTCCGTGGTAACGGGAAAATCCAGGTCGGATTGTTTAACGATGAGATCATCCTTATCATTTTCAACTGTTGGGTCCGAACAAACACATAACGAGGCATATTCCGGCCAGCTTGTCTCCCTATTCCATTCGTGTAGTGTTTGCCGAACGAGGGACAGGGACGGGAGGAGGACCAGGACTGACCTTGCCCCAAACCGTTCAGCGGTCCAAAGGGCCACAAGAGTCTTCCCCGTGCCGCAGGCCATAATAGCCGTGGCTCTATTCCCCTGTTTAAGCCCTGAAAGTATATTCTCCAAAGCCTCATTTTGATGGGGTAGGGGCGTCTTTCTTTTATGCTCTAAAATGCCTTGTTCCAACCATTTTTGAATACTCTCAAAATCGCGCCGCTCCAGCCTATCAAGGTCATTGCCACGGATGCAGAAGAAACCCCTGCATTCGTCCAATACGGACGCAAAGTCGTTACAATTGGTAAAAAGAACACGCTGTGCAAAACGGTCGGTAAGTCCAATAAACGTGGAAAGCTCCGTCCAGGTAAGGGAGGGACGTCCGGTACGGAATTTGACCTGGTATGCGTGGACCTCCCCTAAATTGGTTTCAAAGACGCCATCAGACCCCATATCTTGATAGGGGATTCGGAGTTGGCGGAGCATTTCGGAGGGAATACTTTTACCAGGCCAAACTTCTTTGGCTTGGACAATTCTTTGGGTGTTTAAGTAGGCTTCGGCGAATACTTCAAAGGCATCGCCACGTTCATTGGGGGTGGGCAAGTCTGCAATTCGGCTTTCCAGTTCCGAAAAGCTTGAAAGATTGTGAAAAATTTCTTTTTTGAGAAAGAGAAGGGATTTGGGATATTTTGGCAGCATGTTTTGTTTGATATGAAATAACTCAGGTTCAAAGTTCAAGGGTTCAGGGTTTAAGGTTAAAAAGCGTCAAAGGCAAAGCGGTTTTAAGATTTTGGAGCTTGAAGCTAATATTATACTTTCGGCCAGGAAACCATACTAGCCGTATGGACACAAGGCTTAGGCGCTGTTAAGTTTTTGTTTTTTACAGCGTCTTACACAAGACATTCAACGGGGAACCCTGAACTCCAGAAAAGGGGTTTGGGTTAGACTCAACCTCTCTGATTGTTTGAGATTACAAATCACGACATCAAAAAAAGTTGTTTTTCCGGGTTACTTATAATAATATTAATTTTGTAGAAGCGGTAAGACCTTCCCTGGGATCCAGGATGTTCCCATCCATCGGTTGGCATAAGTCTTGGAATACGGCCCAGGGTGGCACGCTTCTCAATTATTAGACCAAGAAAGAGGCCATATGGGAAACCATATGGCCTTTGCTTTTTATATAGCTTTCCAGAAAAAGATTTTGGACTGCGTTATCGGTCAAAATCCTCGACGACGTAACAAACATACGACTTACTCGGATTTTTCCCTCTAACCTTGCCAAAATTATTTTCTGAAGAGCTATAAATACCTTTCATCAAATAAGATCTTCTCTTTAAACTTTATATACCACTTCAAATCTTTTCTTTCATAATTTACAATCTTTAATTTGATTCCAAAAGTATTGCTTTACTTCTAAAGTTGAACTACTCCCTTTAAGCTCATAAACCTGACACTTTTTGGGCTTATTTAATTTCCGCCTGAGAGTTTTTTTAACCGCTTGTCCTATTTTAAAGGAACTATCACGCTGGCTTATTGCTAAAATACATACCGTGAAAAATTTTGATGGTTTCTTGTTTACGAAGTCAAAGCCCAGGTCGCCACTTTCATCAAGGTGCAAATACCACATATATATATCGTTTTAGGGTTCGCTGTCCCGGATGGGAAAAAAATATAGCCAAAGATATTTGAAATTTTCAATGTGCCTTACAAAGCTTCAATGTTTCAGAGCAATAATTCAACCACAAATTTCGCAGACAAACAATCTGTGCCATTTTAGTGAATGAGGATGGCGGTGAAGTGGTCCTCGGTGTCACTGGTAAACGCTTTTTCATAAAACCAACCTTGATGTCGTCCAAGGCTAAATAAGAATTCCTGGCATTTTTTATCTGTTGAAAACCATACTTTACGATAGTGCCGCCAATTGTCAACCAGGATTTACATATTAAGCGCATATTTTAATAAACGCATCAGTTAAAAAGCAGGTTTATTGACAGGGACCATCACTTTTGCGAGAATATCTTTCTTTTCAAATACCTCAACTTATTGAGAACTTACAATTTAAACCTATAGCAAGAAATGGAAAAATGGAAAAAACAGAATTGGATTCTTTGAAAGAACAAGTAATGAAGATGGAAATTTTTGAAAATTTTTCTGAAGAGGAGGTTACCACTCTTCTTGGGGAAATGACCATACAAAAAGTTCTTGCGGAAGAAGATCTTTTTCTTCAGGGAGACAAAGTCAGGGACCTGCATATTGTCACCAAGGGCCATTTTATAGTAAAAAGGCATGCCTTCCCGGAAGAACAGGTAGTAATAGAATTAGAAGCCGGCGAGCTTCTCGGAGAAAAATCGTTCATTGATGGTGACTCAAGGAGTTCCGCAGCCTTTGCAAAAAAAGATTCCGAGACCATTCTGCTATCACGCGAGAAGTTTGATCTGTTATACCAGAACCATCCCGAGCTTGCCTACAAATTCTTGATGGTAATAACCTTAAAACTTTCCCATCGTTTAAGAGAGATGACTTTTAGGTATGTAGAAATCAGGTAATTTTTGTTTCCTCCCCGCATTCTAAAAGCGGACCAAAAATTTCCACTGCAACCTCTTGGAATAATGAGTCTAAGGGGTCGATTTTCCCGAAACACAGGCCAAAATAGGGGTCTTCTCCTTCCGGGGGGAGGGACCCCTGAAATTCTTTGCCAAACCAATTCTGTCTTGCCTTTTCCAGAGACTCTCCCTCGGATTTCTTTTTCTTGATTAGACTCTCGGTATAGCTCCACGAAGAACCGGGGAAAAATCGCAGAGGTTTGGAGAGGCCCTCCCAATATTTTCTCAAAAGCTGTTCTAAAAACTCTTCGCTATTCTCCACAGGAGCAAACCCCAACACCACATCTTCACCAACGAAGATGCTTTTTCGGGGGTAATCAGCTGGTGCCACCATATTCAGCAACAAGTGATAAATCCAAACCTTTATTCGGTCTTTGGGTTTTATCCTCGTGGGACGATAGCTTAAAAGACCGGTGGCGAAAATATTGTCAATTCGGCCGGTAATTCGAAAACCGGATATTTCTACATCCAAAAGCAGTGGCTCTTTTGGGGCACCGTGCCGATACTGCCCTATCACGTCAGCCAACGGATCAATTTTTTCTTTCATTTTTTCAAATTCCTGCCGGCCAACCGTACCATGGGGAAGGATTCCCTGTGCTTTTACCAGGGGCAAATAATCATTCAGGCTCTCTCCGTCGAGACCTTTGCCCACCAGGTCTGTTGAAAGAGAATACTTTTCCAGGCCCTCCAGAGAAAAAGGTTCTTTTTCATGAATATTTAATGATTTCTCTTCAAGGGAAATTCCAAGACGCCTGTTCAGTAAAAACTTTGCCGGATTCATAAAAAAACCGCAAAGTTGGTCCAAGTCCAGGTTTTTCCAATCATCCGCCGGAGCGGAAATGCCATGGTGAATGAAAGGTCCCGGGTTTTCCATTGTTCTATTCAGGTGGAGGCTGGCCTCCAGGTTTTCTCTGGAATAACTGAAAACAGTGTCCGACTCCCGAAAATAGGCCGGATTGAAGCTCTGTAACTTGTGTTGGCTTACAACGTGTTCGGAAATGGAGCCGGAAGGATGACGGAAGCCCTGCTCGAGATAATCGAGGAGTTCATTTACAAGGATAGAAGGTGGAGACTCGGTATTGTCTTTGATATTTTGCCCCACATAGCTGATATACAGTAATTTTCTTGCGGAGATGACGGCTTCGAGGAAAATGTACCTGTCCTCTTTCCCCAAGGAACGGTCACCTTTTCTTGGGCTTTTTGCCATAAGGTCAAACCCGTGCGCTCTGGTCACTCTTGGAAACGCGTCACCGTTCATCCCCGCCAAACAGATAACCCGAAAAGGGATACTGCGCATGGGCAACATGGCGCAAAAGGTCACCTTGCCGGTAAGGAAACCAAAGGAGGAAATTTCCCTTTCCAATCGGCCTTTCAGATAGGATTTAACAACAACTATGTCAACTTCTTCATCGAATCCGGCAATCTCTTGGCTTTTTCGGAGATCGGAAAGCAAACCTTGGATGAATTGAATATCCTTTTCGCTATCTTCGTCTTCCATGAAAAACCTGTCTAACAGCTCTTCAAGAAATTTCACCCATTGGTACAGGGGTCGCTTTCTCTTTAAAAGGTCGGAATAAAGGAAAAGCTGTTCCAAAAATCCCACTAGATTCCCAAGGATGGAGGTCTCCGCTCCCTCCATGTCATCATAGGGAAGGATCCCATGGAAGACCTTCTCTTCACCTCCTGCCATGGCGTAACCCAAGAGGAGCCTTTCCAAACCGGCTTTCCAACTGTTTTCCCGGGTTGGAGGGATGTCCATTTTTTCCCGATCATCTTCATCGATCCCCCACCGTATTCGGTTCTTTTCCACCCATTTTTTTACTACTTCCAGGTCAGACATGGAAAATCCGAATTTCTTCCGCAAAGGAATGGACTCCAACAGAGAAAGAACCTGGATCGCCCCGAACCTGCTGTCCGGTAATTCCAGAATCGCCAGGAAAGGGTCGGCAATCCTGCTTGATTTCCCCATGTTCCTGTCGGAAATGCTATAGGGAATCCTCAGGCTTTCTTCCCGGGTTGTTCCAAAAACAGCATGAATAAATGGAGAGTACAACTCGATGTCCGGAGTCATCACAAGCAACTCTCCCGGCGTAAGAGAAGGGTCTTCATCGAACATGGCCAGCAGGTTGTCATGCAATATCTCCATTTCCCTCAGGGGGCTATGGCAAGAGTGAATCTGGATGGAACGGTCTTTTCGGTCCATCAACGTTTTTTCTTCATCCTCACTTTTCCCTCTATCCCTGAGGCTCAAGATGTCCGACTGAACTGAAGAAAGCATATGGTTTGCCTCAGACTCCACGAAGTTACAATGCTCTTCCACATCCCATTCCTGGACCAAACTCAGAAAATCTCTTCCATAAAGGCCCATGGAAGCTAAGATAGCATTCCCCTGATTTAAATGAAGGTTGTCGGCGGAAAGAGTTTCAGAGTCCTTTTCGGCGATCCTTTTCCATTCCTGGTTTGAAACGATATCGGTCCAGTATTCCCTGCATGGGTTCAAAATAAAGAAATGCACATCAGTCCACTTCGATAACGCGCTTAGTATGTTTAAATGGAAAGGGGGGAAGGCCGACACACCAAATACAGATATCCTTTCGTAATACCCCTCGGGGGGGGTACTAGATTTGGTAGTTTTGTTCAAAAAATTATTCCACAAAGCCGCATTATGAAAAGATTCCCTTCCTTGAACCAATTCTCTCCAGAGCTGGGCTTGCCAGTGCTCGCCTGCTCCTTGCTCCCATTCGAGAAGCATTTCCGGGCGAAAAATAGTGTATTGGTCAAAGGTATCGGCTATGAGCGTGGAAAGCTGGTACGACTTTAAGTTGCTGTCTTCCATTAAATAATCAGCTAAACTTTCAAACCCTTTTTTCTCGATACAATTGGGAAGGAGTTTCATGATTGCCCATGTCATAACAGGAGGGTCGAAGGGCGAATCGAAAGGCAAACCTGGAATGAATTTTTGAAAAGTATCACGGATAAATTTCTTGAGGAGAGAAAATTCAAAATTGGCGCAAATGCCGAGAAGTCTGGCTAATTCAAGGGACACCCAACGTTCCATCCCCCTGCTCTGGACCACTACAATCTCCTTCTGCAATGGTGGAGAAAGGGGCTTTTTGACCTCTTGGGCTAATTCTTTCACAAGAATTTCCATTCGATTGCTGGTGAAAATTTTCATTCCAGGCATGGGAAACCTTTATGTTTTACAGTGTGTTATGTAAGAGCTGAATGATCAGCAGAATAAACGAGCAAGTATCCATTGGTCAATTATAGATAGTAAAAAATATTTGTTGAATTTCCAGAACTTTAGGCATATAATCACTACACTTGAAAAGTTTGTTTGAAATGAAAGCTGTTGAAAAGGGCAAAAAAAATGCAAACGGTAAGGGCTTATGTCTTGCCAAACGCATTGTTTTTTAAAAGATTAAAGTCTCATGAGGTCCCGAATTGCTATTCGGGTTTGCTATCTTCATGATTTAAAAAGGGGTAGGTTTTTCGTTTTCAAACTTTTTTGACGGGGAGGGTCAAAATGAGTTTAACTATCAAGAAAAAGCTGATATTGGGGTTTTGCTTTCTGATCTTGTTGTCCGTGGTTGGAGGGCTTTTGAACTCATCTTCCCTTAAAAGCATCAAGGGAAAGGCGCAGGTGACCAAAAATGAATCGGCTCCGTTGGCACTGGATGCTGCCGAAATGAAGCTCTGTGTTATCCAGGTGCAACAATGGTTGACCGATATCTCCGCAACCCGAGGTTTAGAGGGATTTGATGATGGTTATGCAGAAGCGGAAAATTATGCCAACAGATTTCATGAGTTACTCAACAAATTCAGGAAGGTGTATAGCCAAAAGAATAATCGTTCCGTGATTGCAAAGCTGAACGAAATGGAAAGTAGTTTTAAAGAGTATTACAACATGGGAAAGAAAATGGCTGATACCTATATTAAATATGGACCGGCGGAAGGCAATAAAATGATGGAGCAGTTTGATCCCTTCGCCGCAAAGATGGCCGATAATATTGAGAGTTTTGTAAAAGAAGAGATGGGCAAGCTATTTTCGTCAATGGATAACATTGTCGATAACTCCAATTCAGGAATAAATCTGGCAATTTTTATTCTAATAGCTTCCATCATAGCAGGAATCGCCCTGTCACTTTCCCTCAGCCGTTCCATCGGCACGGGAATTGATAATGTAGTAACAGCAATCATCAGTGCTGAAAACAATAACGACCTTACAGAGACCATTGAAGTAACTTCCCAGGATGAACTTGGTGACTTGGCTGGAGGCTTTAACAGTTTTATTGCCAAGATGCATAAAATCATTCAAGATATCAGCTTAAAGGCATCTCAGGTTGCTTCCTCTTCTGCGGAGATCTCCGCCACCTCGGAGGAGACATCTGCCTGCTCCAAAGAGCAAGCGACTCAGTGTGAAGCGGTTTCGGCCACCACCGAAGAGATGACAGCTACTACCACGGAAATGGCCCAAAATGCCCATCATGTTTCCAACTTGGCGAAGGAAACCAATGAGAGCGCGGAACGGGGCAAAAAAATCATGACGGACGCCATTGAAGGGATCAACCAGATAGCCAAATGGGTTAGCCAGTCCGGCGAAACCATGGTGCAACTTGGAAAAAGCTCGGAGAAGATCGGCGAGGTCATCTCCGTTATTGACGATATTGCAGACCAGACCAATCTACTGGCTTTGAATGCAGCCATTGAGGCTGCAAGGGCGGGTGAACAAGGCAGAGGGTTTGCCGTTGTGGCGGATGAGGTGCGAAAGTTGGCCGAAAGAACACAACACGCCACCAAGGAAATTGGCGAAACCATCGAATCAATTCAACATGAAACCGACCAGGCGGTAACTGCCATGGAATCCGGTACCAGGGAGGTAAAAAAAGGGGTGGATTTGGCCCATGAAGCTGAAGGAGCATTAGGCGATATTACGGGGAAAATAAAGCAAGCCCATAATGAAATGGACCAACTTGCCTCCGCCATTGAACAGCAATCCGCCGCTTCCAGTGAAACCGCCACCAATGTGGGACATATCAGCAACGCCGCAAAGGAATTTTCCACCAGTGCCCAGGAGTCGGCAAAAGCATCGGAAGACCTTGGGAGACTGGCCGAAGAGATGAGCGAGATGGTGAGACAGTTTAAAGTTTAAACCTAAATTGAGCGATTTTTTGTCAAAATAAAATACCCTTTGGGCAATAAAATGTTGATATAATTGAAGAACGCTAATTCAATTCAACTTTCAACAATTTCACCCAAAGGGTTATGTCATGAAAATCAAAAGTTCA
>JAJDAS010000193.1 GCA_029261755.1 Nitrospinia bacterium | reverse complement strand
AGGGACCTTCTTTTTTCTTCCAGGTTTTTTAGAGTGTCTTTCATAACATCCTCCTATAATCTGTTAGCTTGATAAGCTAACAGATTATAGGGCAAATAAAAAGGCTTGTCAAATTTACCCACATCTATGTCGCGGACCCTTGGATGAAATCAAGAGCTTTTTCATGCGTCTTGGGGATAAACAGGGAACATTGCGTATGAAAAATTCAACAACTATTTGAAAGTCAGTTGAAATTGTTTTATCATACATTACTTGATTTTCAATAAATTACCTGATAATTAGCGCAATCTTATTATTAGTTATCTCTTATCGTTTGGTTTTGCCCATGCCTTCCTTTCCGAAAGCTTTCCAACTGAAAACAGTCCTCGTTTGTTGTTTTGCGTTACTATCCCTTGCCAATCCTTTAGCCCACGCTTCCCTAAACGGTTCCGAAAGCAAAAATAAGCAATCCAAGGAATTCCAGGTTCCTTCAGGATTGGGGAACAATGTTCGATTTTGGGAAAAGATATATTCGCAATATACTACCGGACAGGCTGTAATCCATGACAACAAAAATCTTCATATCATTTACGAGGCTGTCAATGTCAAAGGGATTCATCCTTCCAAGAAAGGATGGTTAATTAAGAGAGCAAAGGCAAAATATAAAAAAATTCTAAAAAAATTAGCTGGTTCCAAGAGAAATGCGAAGCTTTCCAAGGAAGAAAGAAGAGTAAAAAACCTTGTGCAAAGAGATTTCCTGGCCGCCCGCAAAAGGATTCGATCCCAAACAGGACAGGCAGACCGGTTTAGGGAGGGAATAGAAAGGTCTGGAAAGTATATTAAGGAAATGGAAGGCATTTTCAGCAAACATGGGCTCCCTTTGGAACTCACCGTTCTACCCCATGTGGAGTCATCTTTTCGGGCCGATGCCTATTCACGGTATGGGGCTGCGGGCGTCTGGCAGTTCACGCGATCCACTGGCCGACTCTTCATGGCTGTCAACTATGACATTGATGAAAGGCGAGACCCTCTGATCTCAACCACTGCAGCCGCACGACTGTTGAAAAGAAACTATGAAGAACTGGGTAGTTGGCCCCTGGCTGTTACGGCTTATAATCACGGCCTGAATGGAATGAAACGGGCGAAGGCACGTTTCGGGAAGGATATCAAAAAAGTCATCGATCTCTATCGCAGTAGGTCCTTTGGGTTTGCGTCCAGAAATTTTTATTGCGAATTCCTGGCAGCCTTGCGTGTAGTAAAAAACAAGGAAAAACATTTTAAAAAGTTACAGATAGCTCCCCCCTTTATTTATAATGCGGTCACATTAGGCCACTTTTACGATTTTAGGAATCTGGCCAGCCACCTTGGCCTTTCTCCTGAAAAGCTGTATGAATTCAATCCGAGTTTCCGTCAATCCATACTAAATGGGGAAAAAAGGGTTCCCAAAGGGTTCCAGCTTAAGGTACCCAAAACCAATGGAAGTGTGTACATAACCAAGGTTTCCCGGATACCATCCCAGTTCAGGTTTGAGGAACAGAAAAGATCCAAATTTTACCGAGTGAAACGAGGAGACACCTTAAACCGGATTGCCGGACGTTTCAAGACATCCGTGGTGAAAATTTGCCAAAGGAACAATATTCGCGCTAAGAAACCCATTTTTGTAGGCCAACTTCTCCATCTTCCCCAAACTCCGGTGAAGGGTGTAAAAGTCGTGAAGGTTGCGAAACCCGCGAAGGTAGCTAAGATTGCAAACACTGTGCAAGTTGAAAAAACTGCGAAAGCGACGAAGGCCAAAACCGCCACGCGCCCCTCCGTAATGGCGTATAAAAAAGAGACGGAATTTGCTTTTCATAAAGTCAGGAAAGGCGACACCGTAACCAAAATCGCCAAAGCGCATGGAGTGAAAATGGGAGATGTCTTGCGTCTTAACGGATTGAGAGGAACCTCCGTGATTATTCCGGGAACAAGGTTGCGGATAAAAGTGCCTGCTGCCGTTTCAAGACAAACGCTACCTTCAAAAAAATCCCAAACAGCCTTGCCAACAGAGAAAGACCAGTTGTCCATGGCATCGGCTAAAGAAATGACTGAACCATCTGCCGAAAAGAAAACAGAGGGTGATAAGCAAACTTCCTCCTCAAACATAAAGCCTGACCAAAGACCCGTATCGTTATCCCAGATAAAGGTATATAGCAACAACAAAGGCCGGGGTATGATAGGGCTCATCACCGTGGAAAATAACGAAACCCTTGGCCATTATTCCGATTGGGCCGACGTGCCGATATCGGAAGTAAGAAGGCTTAACAGGATACGGTCCCGCAAAAGAGAAATAAAGGTAGGGGAACAAATAAAGCTAATCTTTGGCAAAACGGCCAAGCAGGAGAAGTTCAAGGAAAGGCGGCAGGAATACCACTACAGTATTCGGGAAGATTTTTATAGCAACTATGAAATCACTCGAACGGAGCAGGTCAAAGTTAAGCGCGGCCAGAGCCTATGGGAGATTTGCCAGGTAATTTACGATATTCCTTCCTGGCTGTTAAAAGATTTCAATCCGGGGATCAATGTAATCAAACTAGAAGCCGGACAAATGCTGTCCGTTCCAATCGTCAACCCCAAAGAATCGAAACGTCCCACCACTTAAAGACAGACCTCGTAATATTCAGAAAAGTTAACCCTCTCAATCCCCGGTTTTACACCATCTTGCACGATAGTTGGGCGCAGGAATGCTGGAAGATTGGAATGGTGGAAGTTTAGTTGAAGACTCTTCCCTGCTATTCCATCACTCCAAATATTGTCCCAAAAAGGGGCTGCTTTGGCAGCAAGGGTGCGATATTTGAAATAGCATGTCTAGAAATACTTCATGCTCGTCTTTTTGAATTCCCTGGAGCTGAAAAGCATATGGTAGTCTTTGATGCCGGTGGCTTCGGAAATCCTCGCGGCCACCGCAAAGCAGTCTTCTTTTGATTGGCCATGGATCATGGTAAACAGGTTATAGGGCCATTCTTCAAAGGATGGCCTTTCATAGCAATGGGTAACCTCTTTGAACGTTGCCATAATGGTTCCCACCCTTTCCCTCTCTTCTTCCGGCACGATCCACACTCCCATTCCGTTGGCGCTGAATCCTGCCTGGCGGTGTCTTAAGGTGGCCCCAAATCTTCTGATTACCCCGCTTTCCTTGTAGCGCCTCCCGATTTCAATCACTTCGCTTTCGGAAATTCCCACCTTTTCAGCCAAATCCTTAAAGGGCCTTTCGGTAAGGGGGATATCAGTCTGAAAGTATTCGAATAATTTTTTTTCAATGTCACTAAGCATCTTTTTCCCCCGGTTTGTTTTCCTTGAATTTAAGATTAACGCCTATTTTAAACACCCTTGTGGAAGGCATGTCACGGACATCCGGGATTCCGGTTTTTTCCGCTATCTCGCGGAGAATTTGCTTGAGGCGTTCCTGGGAAGGCGCGATGATGGTAAACCAAATATTGTAGGTATGATTCCTGAGATAGTTATGAGTCACCTCCGGATATTCATTAATGATTCCCGCCACCTCATCTATTCTTTCTTCCGGAGCTTTGATGGCGCACAGTGTGCTTTTGAAGCCAAGTTTTTTTGAATCAAAACTGGCGCCGATTCTGCGGATGATCCCTTCTTCTTTTATTTTTTTTATCCTCTCCAGAACTTCCTGTTCCTCCAGGCCAAGCTCTTCTCCCAAGGCTAAAAAAGGTTTTTCAGTAATTGGGAATGCCGTTTGGATTTTGTTAAGAATCAATTTGTCAGTGTTGTCCATCAGATTTCCTGTTATGGGTAGAAGTTTCCTGCTACGGCACAGATCGGGGGAAACGTGCCGAAAAACAGAGTTTCATCAGTTTGCATTGAAAGACATGAAAAGTTGGGAGGGAATTTACTGGTTGAGGAGTTCAAAGCGGTGGTGGATTTAAGTCAGACGGTTTCTAATTTCCTGAGGAGACGGTCCAGTTTTTTTTCGGCATGAATGCTGGAATGCAGGTTTTCGTTTTTCAGCTCAAACAGTTCATGGCAAATATTCAAACCGGCCAATACCGCTAAATGGAGTGTCGACCCGGTTGGAGCGTTTTGTGCCACTGCCCGAAGTTTGGTGTCAAGATACTCCGCAAATTCCCGGATATCAATCTCGCCTTCCGGCTGTTTGAAT
>JAJDAS010000192.1 GCA_029261755.1 Nitrospinia bacterium | reverse complement strand
TTAGAGTTCAGGCATAAAAAGAGATTGTTGGGATACCAGGAACAGCGGGAGGAAAGCGAAGACTAACCCCGTAAAGTCGAGCATCAAACGCTGAACTTCCAACGTCGAAGAAGGAATAATTATGTTGAAATGGATGGGGTTTATTTAATTCCTCTCTTGAGAGGGGTGGCCGCTTTTTGACATCTCTTTAGCGTAGAACAACGCACGTAGAGTTTGCGTTGTCTATGTATCTTTTACTTCGGCTCTCCGTGCTCCGTTGTACATCGCCTGTCCTCCGCTCTTTGAACTCCTCGCCTCCTGGCTCTCGGCTTCATGCTCTACGCACATTCAACTCCATTTTATGGTACAATCTTCCGCAAAAGTGGCCTCTTTTCAAACTTCAAATGGAACTGACAGGTTTGAGCAATATAGGAAGAAAACCAATAAATAGCACTATAGAAAGCTGGCGGCATTCTTGTGCAAATTCTGAATGTACTCTCCATCAACTATCTCCATATATTGGAAAACTTAAAAGCTCCATTGCACGCGATTTAATATTAGCTTTTTCAAATACTGGAGACTTGGTTGCAGATACATTCTCGGGGTCGGGAACCATTCCCTTAGAAGCGTTTCTAAATGGGCGTAACGTTTTTGCAAGCGATATTAGCCCTTATTCAAGAATTTTAACGGAGGGAAAACTGTTTGCTCCTCCAAATTATGAAGAAGCAATTCGTAAGGCTGAAAAATTAATTAAACTTTCTCAGAAGATGCCTCATCCGGATTTACGAAAAGTTCCAAAATGGGTAAGGGCCTTTTTTCATCCCAATACTCTCAAGGAAGCCATTAATTTTGCATCAGTTGCCAAACAGCCAGGAAATGAATTTTTTTTAGCCTGTTTTTTAGGCATTCTCCACCACCAAAGACCGGGATTTCTCTCTTATCCCAGCAGTCATTTGGTCCCTTACCTGAGAGATAAAAAATATCCGAGAGAGCAATTCCCCCAACTTTACGATTATAGGGAATTGAAGCCGAGGTTGTTCGCTAAGATCAAAAGAGCCTACAAGAGGATTTCTCAGGATTCAAGCGCCAAAGCCATATTTCGGAAAAGTGCAATACAACATCTAACTTTCCCAACTAAAATCGATTGTTTTATTACGAGCCCACCATATATGAATGCTCTTGATTATAGCCGTGATAACAGGCTACGAATATGGTTTATTGATCCCACCCGAAATCTATTTAGTGATAATGCTACCAGCCGGAAAAGCTTATTTATTGCTTCAATGGCAAATTTGGCCCAAAAACTGAATTATTCACTTAAGCGTAACGGGCATTGCATCTTAATTATCGGAGAAGAAGTTAGTCGCAGCTTCAACGCCCATCCTTCTAAAATTGTGGAAGAACTCTTTTCCGATTTAATTCCCTCTTTAAAGCTTATCTATTCGTTTACTGATAAAATCCCGGATATTCGCAGATCCAGAAAAGATTGCCGGGGAATAAAAACTGAACGTTTCCTGATATTTCAAAGGCAATAAAATGAGAGCTAATCTCCCGGACAAATCATTATTCCTGCATAAAGACACTCCTTTCGCCGGCTATCGCATCAAGGCACATATCGGATCGGGAGGGAATGGGCATATGTTTCGTGCCTATTCCGAAGTCTTAGAGACCAATATGGCTTGTAAAATAATACCAAAGAAAAACCTTCAATCCACGCCAGATCACCCGGATTTATGGAAAACCGAATTCCAAAAGGCAAACAAACTCAGGTCACATGAAGTAGTCAGGGTAACTCAAGTTGCCGAGTGGAAGGAACATAACTGCATTTGTGTATTGGCGGATTATGTTAATGGAACAAGCTTGAAGAAATATTTTGACCAAGAGAAAAACGAAGTAACTATTGACTTCATCGAAGATTTTATTCGGGCAATGCTGATTTTCTTTGATGATATGAAGACGAATAATATAGAGCATGGGGATTTCCATAAAGGCAATATCCTGGTCGAGGATCGTTCAGGCCTATTGGGGGAGTCAGCCCAAAGTTTTCGAGTAACGGATTTCGGGGTTGCTTCGGCACTTAGCTCGGCTGGATTCAAGGACGACTATTATCAATTATCAGCAATTTTGAAAGAATTGCTAGGCAACTGTCCCTATCAAGCCTTAAGTACTCCTATCTCAAGATATAAACACGATACTTTAAGAAAAGATTTTCAGGCGAGACATTTATTGGAAGATGATCCCACAAGGGATGAGTTATCTAAAAACCCCAGGGGATTATTTGAAAAAATTTCCAACCTGGAAAAGGAATTCCAAAAAATCGAGTCACAGAATACAAGTACCGACTTATCTGACCCCTTTGATTATCTGAGCTGTGAACAGGTTAGGACGCATTACTTATTAAAGGCTTTGTATTCCAGCCATTTTTTAGGTCTTGATTCAGTTAAGAGCATCAGTAATGTCATTTTGACCGGACCAAGGGGATGCGGCAAGAGTACTGTCTTGAAAAGTTTGAGCATTCAGCATCTCATTCAAACAAACGAAGATTCCCCAAAAGAAGTAGAATTTATTGGGATATATTATCGCTGTGATGATCTATATTTTTCATTCCCACGGTATAAACTGCCAAAAGACAGGCCTGAGGCATTTGATATTCCCGTTCATTTTATTACTGCATCCTTATTAAGAGAAACGTTGGATGCATTAATAACCTGGTCAAATAAACATTTTGCAAAGGAGTTCAAAAAGCAAGAGCGCTCTCTTGCTGAAAAAATAGCGGAAATTCTTGATTATGAAACCCCAAGGTCTTTTTCAAATCTTAAAACGCTTATTGTAAAGCTTGATAAAGAACGTGTACGGGCCAAGAAACGTCAAGGACGTTTGCATCTTAAAGATGAAGCCATAGAGGATTTCTTTGGGGTTGACATTCTCGGGAAATGCTGCGAGCAACTTGCAAACACAGTTTCATATCTTGCTGATAGGCCGATATTTTTCTTTATAGATGATTATTCGTCACCAAAAATCACCAGCGACCTACAGGAAAATTTAAACCGATTGTTTTTTCAACGTTCCTCGAATGCCTTTTTTAAAATATCCACTGAAAGCCCGGTATCAATTACAATTAAGGATATTGATGGGAAAATATTTACAGAAAGCCGCGAATATACCTTTATAAATATCGGGACGATTTTCTTACGTACGGATATCAACAAAAAACAGAACTTTCTGGACGATATTTTCCGTAGGAGATTCAGCCAGGTTAAGGACTACCCCGTAAGTGCTTTGGCTGAGTTAATAGGACAGGGTGAAATTAAGGACAGTGAAAATGAGAGAGCAAGGGAAATAAAGTCTTCCAGCGGGCATCCCAAACCTCTATGGGGCAAAAAGATAATCTGTGCTCTATGTAGTGGTGACATACATTACGCCATTAGTCTAATAAAGCTGATGGTCTCCAATAATGGTGGGACAGATTCCATAAGAAGCAGTGACCAGTCCCCCAGGATTGCACCAAAATTCCAGAATAAAGCAATCAGGGAAGAAGCCGGAAGATTTCTGGCGAATCTTAAAGGGGTGGAGCATGGAGCACGTTTAGTCCTAAAACAAGCGTGTTTAGATAGAATCTCAAATTTT